>JAHFSL010000098.1 GCA_023265785.1 Candidatus Coatesiibacteriota bacterium
GGCTGGGTGCCGCCACCTCAGCAAAGAACGCCTTCAACTGGTCCTCGGTCGTCTCAAACGGCAGGTTTCCGACATAGAGCTTGGCCATCGGTCGTGGTCTCCTTCACATCGGGCGGGTGATTCGGATCCGAACGTCCACGCCAGGGCGGACTTTTCGTCTCCGTGGGGGGAATATAACATGGGCTCTTTCCCCTGTCAGCCGGCGGCACCGCCCCCCGGGCTGATTCAGATCATGCCGCTATCTCGTGTTCAGCCCGTTGGGATATGCCAGCAAAGTCTTCATCCCGGCCTCATCATATTCCCATCGGAACGTCCCTGCCTTCAGCGCTCGCGGGAGCGGCCCCTTCGCGAGATCGTATCGTTGAGGCTATCGGCTGCGCAGTCTGTTGGACGGGGGAAGGGGAACGATCTTGTCCAGGACATATAACACGGCAAAAATCCCCAGCATCAAGGTGCCAATCATCACCACGCCTTCCATGGGTCTTACCTCCTCCGCTTTCTAACCGGCTGATCCCCATCACTGCCAGTCCCCTTGAGCAACTTGACTCCGAGGATCGCGGCAATGGCCCCGAGGCCCGCACCAAGGATGGCCGTGCCAATCGGTCGTTCACCACCCCCGGACGGAAAAAGGACTGCAATCACACTCGCCAGGATCATGGTCTTGGCGAGCGCCAGAAGAAGTTTCGCCACTTCAGCGTTTTGAATTTTGTCCAGATGGCGAAAACTCATCGCAACTTCACGATACACCGACCGGCCTAATGCGATCAACTCTCCCTGGCCTGCCAGAGCCCGGGATTCGGACGGATACGCTGATCAACGCTGGGGTCCTCCTACCAGCTCCCGCTGGCGCCGCCGCCACCGCCACCGCCGCCGCCGAAGCCGCCGCCGCCACCGCCCCCGAATCCCCCTCCACCACCTCTGCCACCGCCCCAGGTCCAGCCGGAGGCGTCATGCGTTGACGAGAAGTAGGTCGGGTGGGCCCGGCCGGTCCGCCAGCCCCAATTGAGGAGCGCAAGGCCCAGGAAGACATGGGCCAGCGCCACCATCCAGCCTCCCGGCATGAGCGCGAGCGGCAGGCTGAAGAAGGTGAACGGCATCCCGCCGAAGAACGCCCCGAAAAACATTGGGAACCCGGTCCGGCTCGCGGCCCCCGCCCCCAGCATGAACGCCCCGATACCGACGAACAGCCCGATGAAGATGGCCAGCAGGAGCATTTCCAGCGGGCCGGGGATGTGGTCCAGGTGCGATTCATTCGGCGGTGATTCCGGGGATACGGAATGGCTCACCGTGGCTGGTGGCGCCGTGGTTTCGTGGTCGCCCCCGATGACGGACGAGAGGTTCAGGGCGGCCGCCAGGATGCCGTCGCCGTACTCATTCCGCTTAAAGGCCGGGACGAGCACCTGGCGGATGATCCCGCCGCACTTCCCGTCCGGCAGGACGCCCTCCAACCCGTACCCCACCTCGATGCGGACCTTGTGGTCCTTGGGCGCCACGAGCAGGAGGACCCCGTTGTCCTTCCCCTTCTTGCCGATCCCCCACTTTTTGAACAGCCGGGTCGCGTAGTCCTCCACGCTCGTAAAGCCCAGCGAGGACACCGTGACCACGGCGAGTTCTGCGGAGGTGTCCCGGTCCAGCCCGGCGATGATCTCATTCAGGCCTTGTACCTGGTCCTGAGTCAGGACTCCGGCGCCATCCAGGACCCGGCCCTCCGTGGGCGGCGCCGGGAGTTCCCCGCCAAGGGCGGCGAGTCCGGAAGCAATGCCCGGCAGGGACCGCCACGGAATCTGGTCGGAGCCCCACCACGCGGCCACCACCAACCCCAGAACCAGTTTGACCGGCCAGGCCGCGCGCGGATACGCGGCCGACCGAACGACGCGGGGCATCTAGGTGTGGATCAAAACTCGACTTTGGGAGCCTGCGCCGCGGCGGCCTCCATCTTGAAATAGATTTCGTTGGGCTTGAATCCCCCGAACCGGGCCACGAAATTGGTCGGGAACCGGCCCACCGCGGTGTTGTAGGTCTGGACCATCTCGTTGTAGCGCATCCGCTCCACCGCAATCCGGTTCTCGGTCCCCGCCAGCTCGTCCTGCAACTTCATGAACCCCTCGTTGGCCTTCAACTGAGGATAGTTCTCGGCCACCACCAGCAGGCGGGCCAGCGCGCCTTCCAGCGCGCCCCCGGCCTGCGCCTTCTCGCCCGGGGTCTTCGCGGCGCCCCACGCACTCCGCAGGCGGGCCACCTCGGTGAGCAGGTCCTTCTCATGCTTGGCGTACCCTTTCACGGTCGCCACCAGGTTGGGGATCAGGTCGAACCGCCGCTGGAGGACATTCTCGACCTGCGCCCAGGCCCCAGGGATGGACTCATGGAGCGTCACCAGCCGGTTATAGGCCCCGACGCTCCAGAGCACGGCCAGCACCGCCACGCCAAGCCAGATCCAGGTCTTCCTGATGGTCATTGCACCCTCCTCGTGACGGCGTCTAGTTTCTTTTCCATGAATCCACCTTCGTGACCGCCTTCTCGATCGCCGCCAGGTAGCCGCGCAGGATGGGGGCCAGGTCGGGCGAGCCGTCGTGGTCCCGCAACGTCCGGATGGCATCAAACGATTGCGGTGAGAATCCCCACCGGAGACCGAGCGCCCGGGCGGCATCCTCCTTGGGCGGCAGGTCCCCCCGGCCAACCAGTCGCAGACAGCCACGGAACAGGACGAGGAACGTTGACGACGAATGCACCAGCAGATCGCGCAGGGCCCGGCGGTCATCCACCACCACCTGCAGGCGGCCCAGGAGGCGGAGCCACGCGCTCTTCAACTCCCGCTCCAGTTCCTGTCGCAGGGCGAAGCGGGAGACCCGTAAGCCCCGCAGGGGGTCCGGGCCCGCCAGCACGCGCCGGGTTTCGAGGATGTCCGTCCACTCGAGCGGATAGACATCGGCGGACCGGCGGAGAAATGAGGGCGACATCAGTAGAGGCGGGGGGTTGCCGCGCTTCTCCCACCGGCGCACGGCCGGAGCCGCCCGCCGCAGAGCCGCGGGGTCCACCCGGCGGACGATCACCACCAGATTCACGTCCGACCAGGTGTGGTGGTGGTCGCCACGCGCGGCCGATCCGTGGACGAAGGCCGCGACAAAGGCCCGGCCGTGGGCGGCCTGGAGCACGGCGACAAGGGCTTCGGGGGTGCGCGCCATGGGGTCCATTATCCCCCAGCGGCGGAGAACGCGGAATGCTGCAAGGTCGCCACCCTGGACGGCAAATTAGAGATGAGGGTCAGGCGGGTTTGAGGAACGACGAGGCGAGTTCGACAAACACCCGGTAACGGGTGGCCGGGAGGCGCTTGACCATCCGGCACAGCCGCTGGAGTTCGGGGGAATCCGGGGTCCCCTCGCCGCCGGATTCGCCGAACAGCGATCCCACGGGCACGTCCAGCACCCGGGCCATGGCCACGAGGGTGCCGACCGAGGGCTTCCGGGAGCCGCGCTCCAGGTGCGCCACGAAATTCGCGGTAATCCCGGCCCGGTCGGCCAGCGCCTCCTGGGTCAGGTTGGCCAGGTGGCGAAAGGTCTGGAGGCGCTTGCCGAGGGCCTGCAGTTCCGTGTCCGTGGTGGTGGCGATCGTGGCCATGGAGGTGGAACCGCGGCGGGAGACCCGCCGGTTCCGGCCCCAATACGGCTGTTTTAGCGCACGCCCGTCGCCGCGATGGCCCGGAAGACCCCCCCCACCGAGATGGCCACGGCGAGCAGGACGGGCCCCAGGAAGAGCCCCAGCGGCCCGTAGGCCAGCAGGCCCCCCAGGATGGCGATCAGCATGAAAAAGACCGGCAGGCGGGCGATGGACCCGATGATCGCCGGCCGGAGCAGGTTGTCCACCGCGAAGATGACGACCGCGCCGTACGCGAGCAGCCCGAGCGCCGCCCCCGCGTTCTGCTGGACCACATACAGCCAGAGGACCGCCGGGGCCCACACGAGCAGGACCCCGACCAACGGGATGGGAGCGACGAAAAAGGAGATCATCCCGAAGAACGCCGGCAGGGGCAGGCCGAAATACTTGTACCCGGCCGCGAGCAGGATCGCCAGGATCGCCGCGCAGACCAGCATGCCGTGCACGACCGCGCGCAGGGTGACGGAGAACCGGGTCACCACCAGGTCCCAGACCCGGGGCGAGAGCGGTACGGTGGCCCGGGCCTTGTCCAGCCAGGACTCCCCATCCCGAAGGAAGTAGAACACCGACAGCAGGGTCACGAAACTGCCCAGCACCAGCCGGGAAGCATTGGCCACCGTGGCGTTCAGGCCGTGGGTGAGCCCCGTCGAAATCGTGGAGAGCATCCCGGTACACATCCGCTTGATCTCGGTCTCGGCCATGGCGATGGCCGGTTCGTCCAGCACGCCGGGAGCCAGCCCCGCGATGCCGTGGAGGAACCGGTCCAGCAGTCGCCCCGGCTCATCCTGCTGGAGCGCGATGCGGAACCCGTCATAGGCGGACCGGCTTTCGCTGGCCAGCACGCTGACGAAATACCCGGTCGGACCCAGCAAGGCGAGGGCCAGCAGGAGGGTCGTCAGCCCGGCCGCCACGGACCGGCCGCCCCCGGTCCACCGCAGGAACCACCGGTAGACGGGGAACATCATGATGGTGAGGACCGCGGACCAGAGCAGGGCCGAGGCGAAGGGCGCCAGCAGGCGGAGCACCAGGACGAGCAGGAGGGCGCAGAAGGCGAGGAAGCCTCCCCCGAACAGGATCCGCCGGGGCAGCCAGGCCGCCGGGACGCGCCCGGCCGCGGTGCGTCGCGTCCTCATGGTGCCCCGTTTCCGGCCGGCGCGGCCCCGGCCGCCTTCACGGCCGTCACCTCGTAGACCTGGACGGGATGGGAGACATTCTTCACGGTGATGGGCTCAAGCCGGTTGCACTCGAACGACCATTTTACCTTGCGGAACACCGCCTCCGAGATGAGGATCTGCCCCTTCGTGGCCTTCGAGCACAGCCGCGACGCCAGGTTGACCTCCTCGCCAATCACCGTATACGACAACTGTTTGATGGAGCCCAGATTGCCCGCCACCACCGGGCCCGCGTTGATGCCAATCCCAATCTCGAACTGGGGCCATCCCTTGGCGGCGAATTCGGCATGCAGGGCCCGGAGGGCCGCCTGCATCTCCAGCGCGGTGAGGACCGCTTTCGTGGCCGCATCGTGGTCGGCGACCGGCGCGCCGAACACCGCCATGATGGCATCCCCCACGTACTTGTCCAGGGTCCCCTCATGCTCCAGGAGGATGTCGACCATCCGGGTGAAGTAGACATTCAGCATGGTGACCAGGTTCTGCGGCGCAATATGCTCCGAGATGGCCGTAAAGCCCCGGATATCCGAGAACAGGATGGCCACCTCACGCTCCTCGCCGCCCAACTCCAGCCCGGCCTTGTCCGCCATGACCCGGTCGGCCACGGCCTTGGGCAGGTAGCGGCCGAAAACCGCCTTGACCCGCTCCTTTTCCTTGAGGTCCTTGACCATCTCGTTGAACGCCTCGGCCAGGACGCCCAGTTCGTCGCGGGTGCGGACCGGAATGGACACGTCCATGTTTCCCCGGTCCACCATGCGGGTGCCGTCCACCAGGTCCTTGAGCGGGGCGGTGATGCCGCGTGCGATGAGGTACGCCAGCAGGACCGCGATCACCAGCCCCGTGGCGCCGATCGTGATGACGCCGCCCCGGACCTTGGAGAGCAGGGCCAGGACCCGGCTCCGGCTCCGCAGCTGGATCTGCCAGCCCAGGTTCCGGCCCGCCGGATCGTTCAGCGGCGCGGCCTGGACCAGGAACGGCACGGCGCCCACCGTCGCCTCGAAGGTGTGGGTGGACATCGCATCCAGTTTCATCGTGCCCAGCCAGCGCTCCAATTCGGAGGCCGCGGCCGGGGCCAGCGAACACGCCACGATCTTGGCGGGATTCACGATAAAGGCCACCTCGCTGCCGGTCTGCTCCCGCAGGTCCATCGCCTGCTTGTTCCCCACCTCGAAGCCGGCCCGCAACCCGCCGACGACCCGGTCGCCGGAGGGGACCGGCCCGGTCATGGTGATAAAGAGGCGACTGTCCCAGGTCATCGCGCCCGCGCTCACGAGCGGATTCTCCGGGTCCACGGCCTTCGCAAAAAAGTCGTCGAAGGGGGGCGCGGCCGGTTCCGGGGCCTTGAGGTCGGCCAGCTTCTCGCCCATGGCCGCCGAGAGCAGGCGCCCCTTCTCGTCACTCACCTGGAACAAGTCCAGCCCCTGTTTCAACTCGCCGGCCAGGTCGGCCACGGTCGCCACATCATGCACCTGAATTTTCTTCCCTTTCTTCTTCGTTTCCTTGAGGTCCAACGCCGCTTTAAGCCGTGGGGACTCACTGATGTTCCGGAGCAGGGCCGCCAGATTCTGGGTCTTTTCCCGCTGGAGGGCCTCAAAGACCTTGAGCGAGTGCTGCATATCCTCGGCGATCGTCTCGCCCGCCTGCCGGCTGACGATGGTGCCCACGTAGCCCACCGCCGCCGCCACCAGCCCGAAGACCACCAGGGCGAAGGACAGGAAGAGTTTGTTCTGGACCTTGAGCAGGCCGCGCATCACGGGGCTAGCTCCCCCCGTGCAGGGTGAGGTCCATCACGGTGGTCTCGCCCGCGCGCACGGTGACGGTCACCGGCTCCGCCGCCAGTCCGGCATGCCAGCCGGTCAGCGTCCAGGTGCCCGGTGGGAGGTTGTCCAGCCGGTAGGGCCCCCCCGTCTCGGGCAGGACCACCCAGTAGGGGTTGCGCATCACCAGGACCGTGGCCCGCATGTTGGCGTGGATCTCGCAGTTGATCTTGATGATCCCGATGCCCCGCGGGGGCAGTTTGTCAAAGACCACGGTGCGTTTTTCACCCTGCGCCCGGCGGCCCAGGTCGAACGGAGCCGGCTGGCTGTAGCTGAAGACGTTGTGATAGATCCGGTCATGGTTCGTGAAATCCACGGCCGTCCCGGCGAGGATGGGGAGCAGGTCGGTGGAGAACGCCCGGTCCTGCTGGTCCAGGACCGCATGCTCGGCCGGCGCGGGAAACCCTGCCGCGTCGCCCTCCAGGTACACCGCCAGGTGGCCCGGCTCGTCGGACTTCGGGGTGACCGAGCCGGCCCCGCCGCCGTACACATCGGCGTACGGATTGAACTTCCTCATCTTCTTGACTTTTCCCTTGATGATGACCACGCCCGTGAGCGATCCCCGGGCGGAGGCGGCGGGCGCCGGAGCGGGGGACACTTTCTTCTTCGAGCGGGAAGCAGCCGTTGCAGGCGGAGGAACCGTCACCATGAGTGCGGCCAAGAAAATGGGGGCAAGCGGTTCCATGGGGCGCGGATCACTATACAAGGTTTTCCCGGGGGCTTCGGGTATCATGATTTCGTGATGATGAGGCGCTGGTTCCATGCCGCGGGGTTCCTGGCGGCCGCCTGGGCCGCATCCGCCGGCGCCACGCCCGCGCGGGTCAATGCCCTCGACGCGGGCACCTTCCTCGTCCCTGACGACTGGGACATCATCAACTACTACAGCCTCGCGCCGGAGTTCGCAAACCACCTGTACTTCTACTATCCCCTCTCACACCAGCCGTACGGGTGGGGCAACTTCGAGGTCAAGCCGCTGGGGACCTTCATCGTGTGGATCAACCTGCCGAACCCCACGGCCCCGATCTTCGGCGCGGTTTCCAAGCTCTCCGCCCTCGGATTCAAGAACCTCGATCTCGATGCACCCGGCGGGCAGGATTGGGACCCGCGTGAGACCCGGATCGGGACGCCCGACCTGAAGCTCGGGCTGGGCTGGGGCCGCCGGTTCGGCGATGCGCTCTCCATCGGCCTGTGCACCCGGCTGGCCACGCTGGATGAATCGGACACCGAGGTCGAAACGGGCGGAGCCGTGGGGTTGCTTGCCAACCCTGGCTCCCTGCTTGGTGTCGCCGTGACCTCGGCCAC
>JAHFSL010000099.1:0-5091 GCA_023265785.1 Candidatus Coatesiibacteriota bacterium
AGAAGGAGGCGGTCAAGATCGCCCGGACGATCGGCTATCCGGTCATCATCAAGGCCGCGGGGGGCGGGGGCGGGCGCGGCATGCGCATCGCGCACACCGATGTCAGCCTGTCGGGGGCGTTCCTCACGGCCCGGGCGGAAGCCGAGGCGGCATTTGCCAATCCCGAGGTGTACATCGAGAAGTACTTCAGCGAGCCTCGCCATATCGAGGTTCAGGTGATGGGGGACAAGTTCGGGACGGTGGTGTCGCTCAACGAGCGGGATTGCACGATCCAGCGGCGGCATCAGAAATTGCTTGAGGAATCGCCCAGCCCGGCCATTCCGCCGGACACCCGGCGCAAGATGAGCGAGGCCGCAATCCGGATCGGCGAGGCCGTCAAGTACAGCAATGCGGGCACAATCGAATTCCTCCTGGACCAGGACGGGAAGTTCTACTTCATGGAGATGAACACCCGCCTGCAGGTGGAGCACGGCGTCACCGAAACGGCGCTGGCGATTGACCTCGTCAAGGAGCAGTTGGCCGTGGCGTCCGGCGAGCGCCTGTCCTTCCCCAAGCGGCCCATGGAATTCCGCGGCCACTGCATCGAGGTCCGGGTCAACGCCGAGGATCCCGCGAACAACTTCGCCCCGTGCCCCGGCCGCATCCAGGCGCTCCACCTTCCCGGCGGTCCCGGTATCCGCGTCGATACCCACATTTACAGTGAGTACACGGTGCCGCCGTACTATGATTCGCTCCTCGCCAAGGTGATGGCGCATGGCAAGGATCGCGACGAGGCCATCCGGCGCATGACCCGTGCGCTGGGGGAGTTCGTCATCGAGGGGATCAAGACCAACATTCCGTTCATGCGTGAGGTGGTCTCCAGCGAGGTGTTTCGCCGGGGGGTGTACTCCACCCGCTTCCTTGAAAACTTCCGCGTCGGCGAGGTATGACCCTGGGCGCGCGGGGCCTGGCCCGGATGATTGATGCCAATGCGAACCGGGCGCGGGAGGGCCTGCGGGTGGTTGAGGATGTCCTCCGCTTCGTGCGGGTCGACGCCGCGCTGTCGGGGGAGGCCCGCCGCCTGCGCCATGTCGTCACGGCGGCGGTCACCGCGCTCGGGCCGGCGCGAACCCTGCTGGCAGCCCGGGATGCGCGGTCCGATCCGGGACGCGCACGGTGGCGGGGCGGGACACGTCAGGATGCAGGCGCTCTCCTGCGGGCGAATTTTCGCCGGGCGCAGGAGGCGGTGCGTGTCCTGGAGGAGGGGGCCCGCCTGGCGTTGAAGGCCGGACCGGCACGGCGCCTCCAGGCGATCCGCTACCGGCTCTATGCCCTGGAGTCCCGGGCGGGGGTCCGATCGCACCGCTGAGACCGAACCGTGCGCTCCGTCGACTGGCCTCCACCCGGATCATGGCGATCCTGGACGGCGGCCTGCGGACCCCGGAGGGACTCGTCCGCCTGGCCCGGGCCCTGGCGCGGGGCGGGATCCGCGTGTTCCAGCTCCGGTGGAAGGGCGGCCACGACCGCGCGGTGATCGGCGTGGCGCTCCGGATCGGGAAGGCGGTGCCCGGGTGCTCCCTGCTCCTGAACGACAGGGTGGATCTGGCGGTGGCGGCGGGTGCAGCCGGGGTGCATCTGGGGGCGGAGGACCTGCCGGCGGCGGTGGCCCGGCACATCCTGGGCCCCGGCCGGGTCGTGGGACTCTCTGCGGGGACTCCGGCCGAGGTGGCGAGGGCGGTGGCGGCCAGGCCTGACTATGTGAGCCTGGGGCCCGCTTTTCGGACGGGGACCAAGGCCGATGCCGGGCGCCCGCTGGGCCCCCGGGGGGTCCGGCGCCTCCGTCGGCTGGTCCCCGCAGGGCTTCCGGTGCTTGCAGTGGGAGGCATCAATTCCGATAATGGGGCCAGCCTGGTGACTGCGGGTGTGACGGCGGTGGCCGTGGCCTCGTGGTGGCCGCGCCCAAAACGGGCGGCGCGGGCGGCGTGCGAAATGCTCGCCGCCGTTCGTGGAACCGGGAATGCCGCCGGGCGGCAAGGGAGAACAACGCGAACATGGTGATCGTCAATTCGATCCTCATCTCGGCCATGGTGGTGCTCCTCCTGCTCGCCATCGGCCAGATGCTTCGTGACACCGCGAAGCTCAAGGAAAACGCCGGGACGCTCGTCGGCCTGGTCGTGTGGCTGCTGGTCGTCGTGGCGATCGGATTCCAGGAACTGCCCTGGCTCCGTGCGCTGATCGAGAAGAAGGCATGAGTCGCCGCCGGCGGAGTGAATCGGGCCAGAGCATGACGGAGTATGTGCTGATCATCGTGCTGGTCGCGGTCGCGGCGCTTGTCGTCCTGAAGGCGTTCGGCCACCAGATCGTCGGGCTGTTCCGCAAGTCCTCGACCGAGATCGCGCAGACAGCCGGCAAGGCCCCCTGACGGCCCGGGGGACGGGGCGGGGCGCTTCAAGGCTCCCGCCCCCTCCCGGATGCCGAAGCCATGGCCGACACGGTTGACCTGCTTCGCGACGGGCTCCTGGCCCTGTTGCTCTCAGTCTGCGCGGTCACCGACCTGGCCGGCCGCAGGATCTACAATGCCCTGACCTATCCGGCCCTGGTGGCCGGTGGACTGCTGGCGCTCCTGGCCGGGCCCGGGTCGCTGGCCAGCGCGGCTGCGGGTGCCGCGCTGTGCGCGGCCGCCTTCGCGCCGCTGGTGGTTGCTGGGGGAATGGGGCTGGGCGATCTCAAAATGATGGCGGCGGTAGGGGCGCTGGCGGGACTCCGGGTGGCGACCGCGGCCATGGTGGATGCCGCGCTGGCGGGCGGCATCATGGCGATCGGCGTGCTGGCCGCCGGGCAGCACGGCGGATCCCTGATCCGGCGTACGGCTGCGGTTCCGGCCGCCGTGTGGCGCGCCCTGCGCACCGGCGGGCGGGTGCGGCTGGGACGGCGGGCCGGAGAAGCCACGATTCCATACGGTGTCGCGATCGCGGCCGGGACGCTGGCGGCCCGCTGGGCCGGTTGGCCGTGGTGAAGTATCAGGTCCGGCCCGGTTCCCAGTCCGGCCAGACTCTGGCGGAGTTTGCGCTGGTGGCGCCGTGCGCGGTCTTCCTCCTGGCGGGCCTCCTGCAGGCCGGCTGGCTGGCGTGGGGCGGGTCCGTGGCGCGCACGGCCGCTGCGCGGGCCCTGCGCGCCGCCGCGGTGGCCCCTCCCGCCTCGCGATCGGCCATCGCCCGCCTCACCGCCTGGCGCGAGGCGCGCGGTCCGGGCATCCGGCCACTCTGGGTCTCCACCCTGCCCCTACCGGCCAACCGGTTGGCGGTGACGGTCCGGGTCCTCGTCCCGCGCCTGGTGCCCCTGCTTTCGCGGGTGGCCAGCGGTGGGGCCGCCTGGCCGATGGAACCTGGGAGCGCGAGCCCCTGATGCCATCGTCCCGGCAGTGCGGTGAGCGGGGATCCGTCCTGCCCTGGGCGGCCGCGGCCCTCGCCGGGGCGGCGCTCCTGGGCCTGTGGGTGGCCCGTGATTCGCGGATGCGCTGGGAACGCCTGCGGGTCCGGACGGCGGCCGATGCCACCGTCCTTGCCGCCGCCACCGCGTATGGCCGCGGACTGAATGTGGCCGCAGCCTCGAACCAGGTGCTGTTCATGGCGGCCGCCGCGGACGCCGCGCTCCTCCTGGTCGGTGAGGGTGAGGCCGCCAAGGCCGTGAAGTTGGTGAAGGGGCTGGCCGGAGTCCGCGTCCCGGCGAGCTTCACCGAGCTGGTGACGGATTTTCAGGACGCCTGGGCAGGAACCTGGGGCGATGGGGTGGCGGCCGGCGCGGCCCGGACCGGCCTGGCCGCCGCCACGATGGCCGCTGCGGTTTCCGCCGTCGGACTGGCGAACGACCTCACCATTCTCACCTTCTGGAATCCGGGCGGGGTTGCCGTCCCCTTGATGCCGGAATTGCGGGTGAGGCGCGCGACGCCGGCGGAGGTCGCCGCGCTGTTCGGGGGTACGCGCCTGGCCAGCCAGGGGCGGGAACAGCGTCCCCGCTACTCCTACCGCGACGAGAAGACTGGAACGACCACCGAGGTGGACGCGGCGGATGTGGAACTGCTCCGATTCATGCGGAGCGGGCGGGAGGTCGTTCAGGCGCGGATGAAGGAGGGCGCGGGGAACCTGGCCGGAAAGTTTCTCAAGACCGAAAAGGTGACGGCGAAGGCGATGAAATTCCTCGACATTCCCCGTCCCCTGCTCGAACGCTCGCGCGTGCACACGGTCCTGGTCCTGGCCCGCCCCCGGAGGGGCGGTGCCGCCGTCGCGGCCTGCGCCATGGTGCACGGCGGCGCGGTGTTCAGCGATCAACTGGGGACGCCCACCTTCGATGTCCGGCTGGTTCCCGAGCCGCCCGTCACGGGACTGGTGGCGGCGGCCGGCCGCCTCCTGGGGGGTGCGCCATGATGCCGCAAGCCGCCCTGGGGGGGGTCTTCCTGGCCGTGTTCGGCGTGCTGTGCCGGATGGCCTGCCCGACGGTTTCCTTTGATGACACAGGTGAGTTTTGCGCGGGAGCGTTGGAGTTGGGAGTCCTCCACCCGCCTGGTTACCCGGGCTACACGCTCCTGATGGCCCTGGCTTCCGCCATCCCCGCCGGGTCCATGGCGTTCCGGATGAATCTCGTGGCCGTGGTGGGTAGTGGTTTCGCCGCCGTCCTGCTCCTCGCGTGGTGGCGTCGCGTGCACCAATGGGACGGGTCCGCCACCATGCTCGCGGGAGCCGCCGTGGCCCTGGCGGCCGCGGCCTCGTTTGGATTCTTGAGCCAGGGGACCACGGCCAAGGGTGGCGTTTATACCTGGAACGCCTGCCTGATGGTGGGTCTGCTCCTGCCCCTGCTCGCGTCGCGGCAGGGGTCGCGGGAGGCCGCGCTTGCGGGCGGCGGGGCCGGCCTCTTTCTTGCCCACCACTGGATGAGTGCCGCCGGGAGCCTGGCGGGACTCCTGCTCTCCCTGGCTGCACGCGGCGTGGCTCCCACCGGCCGGCGTGTGGCCGTGGCCGCGGCGGGCGCGACCCTTGGCCTTTCGCTGTTCCTGTACCTGCCGCTGGCCACGGTCCACCGGCCCTTCCTCAACTGGGGGTCCCCGGATCGCTCGTC
>JAHFSL010000099.1:5191-7937 GCA_023265785.1 Candidatus Coatesiibacteriota bacterium
TGGCGGGTGGAGAAGCGGCTCAAGGGCCCGGTGGTCATCCCCGCTCCGCTCCTGCCCATGCCCTGGGTGGCGGAAGGCTTCGCCGCCAAGCTCCAGGGACTGCGCGCGCCGTACCCGTCCGGACACACCGGTGCGGAGGCGGTGCCGGCGCTCATGCGGGCGTGGCAGGAGGGAAATGCGGACCGGCTTCCGGCCTTCACGTTCCTCTCGGAGCCCGCCCGGCGGGCCTGGCCCGCCAAACCCGCACGCGGTGCCGCCCGTGCCGGCCGGAGAGTGCCTCACGGTTGGTACGAACGAATCGAACCCAGGCCCGCCCCGTCTGCGGCGCGCGCTGCGCGCCCCCCGCTCGTCCGTGGGTTCCGGTGGCGGGGCATCCTGGGCGCCGGGTTGGATCTGGAGCCGCGCCGGCGTGGGACCCTCCAGCCTCTGTGGTTTAGCGGCGCGCTGTCGCTGGCGTCCTGGCTGGGTGTCGAGCCGGGGCGGGGAAGGGAGGCGGCGGCGGTCCTGCGGCTGGCCGACGGGCTCGCGCGGTCGCCCGCGGACCGGGCGGCCGTGTGCGAGGAGCGGGGGGGCGTGGCCGCCCGTGACCGCAGGTTTGCCGTCGCCGCGCGGTGGTTCGCCCAGGCCGCACGCCTGGCCCCGCCCCGGCCGGGCGCCCTGCGGAACCTGGCGCTGGTCCTGCTGGGCTCCGGCCGCAAGGCCGAGGCCGCCCGGGCCCTCAAAACCCTCATGGAACAGGCGCCCGACAGCCCGGAAGCCCGCGAAATGCGCCCCATGATGGCCTCCCTTGAGCCCCGCGTCGGATTGGGGCGATAATACGGCCCTTCAAGATCACCTTCCAAGGAGGACTCGTCCTATGGCAGTCAAGATCGGCATCAACGGGTTCGGGCGGATCGGCCGGCTCGTATTCCGCGCGGCGGTCAATTCCCCGGCATGGAGCGAGCTGGATATCGTCGCGGTGAATGACCTCACCGACGCGAAGACACTCGCGCACCTGCTCAAGTTCGACACCGTCCATGGCCGGCTCCATGCGACCGTGGAAGCCAGGGACAACACGATCATCGTGAACGGGAAGGTGATCAAGGTGGTCTCCGAGCGGGATCCGGCCAAGCTGCCCTGGAAGGATCTCGGCGTGGACCTCGTGGTCGAATCAACCGGCCGGTTTACCGACAAGGAAAAGGCCGTCGGTCACATCACGGCGGGCGCCAGGAAGGTCATCATCAGCGCTCCGGCGAAGGGCGAGGACATCACGATTGTCCTGGGCGTGAACGAGGATCGGTATGACCCGGCCAAGCATCATGTTATTTCCAATGCCTCCTGCACGACGAACTGCCTCGCGCCGGTCGCCAGGGTGCTCCTCGACACGGTTGGCATCAAGCGCGGGCTGATGACCACCGTCCACTCGTACACCAGCGACCAGCGGCTGGTCGACACCGAGCACAGCGACCTGCGTCGTGCCCGCGCGGCGGCGCAGAACATCATCCCCGCGTCCACCGGAGCCGCGAAGGCGATCGGACTCGTCATTCCCGAACTGAAGGGCAAGATGAACGGGTTCGCGATGCGGGTGCCGACCGCGGATGTCTCGGTCGTGGACCTGGTGATCGACGCCGAGAAGCCGACGACGGCCGAGGAGGTCAACGCGGCCTACGCGCACGCGGCCGGATCGGGCCGGCTCGCGCCCTACCTGGAATACTCCAACGAGCCGCTGGTCTCCGGCGACTTCACCACCTGCCCGAAGTCCGCGATCGTGGACGGGCTCTCGACGATGGTCTGCGACGGCACCATGGTCAAGGTCGTGGCCTGGTACGACAACGAGTGGGGCTACTCGAACCGGGTGGTGGACCTCGCCCGTCTCGTCGCGGGCAGGATGTAGCCGGTCCGCCCCTGATGTCCGCCGGGCACGTCAAGCTTTCGGTCGAGAATCTCCAGCCCGCGGAGAAGCGCGTCCTGGTGCGGGTGGACTTCAACGTGCCGTTTGACGACCACGGGAAGATCTCCGACGACACGCGCATCCGCGAGGCCCTGCCGACGATCAAGTTCCTGGTCGAGCGGAAGGCGAAGACGATTCTGGTCACCCACCTGGGCCGGCCCAAGGGCAAGGTGGTGGAGAAACTCCGGGTGGACCCCGTGGCCGTGCGGCTCGGGGAGCTCCTGGGACAGCCGGTGAAGAAGGTCGGCGAGGTCATCGGCCCGGCGGCCAAGGCGGCCGTGTCTGCCCTGAAGGGCGGCGACGTCCTGATGCTCGAGAATGTCCGGTTCCACGCCGAGGAGGAGGCGAACGACCCTGTATTTTCCAGGGAGCTCGCCTCGCTGGCGGATTGCTATGTCAATGACGCGTTCGGGACGGCACACCGGGCGCACGCGTCCACCGTCGGGGTCACGAAGCACCTGGCGCAATCGGCCGCGGGGTACCTGATCGTCAAGGAAATGCGCTACCTGGGCGCGGCGGTCGACCACCCGGAGCGGCCGTTCACGGCGATCCTGGGCGGCGCCAAGGTCTCCTCCAAACTCTCGGTCATCGCCAAGCTGGCCGAGAAGGTGGACAACATCCTGATCGGTGGCGGCATGGCGTACACCTTCCTGCGCGCGATGAACATGTCGGTGGGCAAGTCGCTCGTGGAAGAGGACCGGATCCGGGACGCCAAGGAGATCCTGAAACTCCTGATTGACAAGAACGTCAAGTGGCTCCTGCCGTTTGACCACATCATTGCCGACCGCCTCACCAAGGACGCGGTCCCGCGCCTCG
>JAHFSL010000497.1 GCA_023265785.1 Candidatus Coatesiibacteriota bacterium
CAGGAAGTCCACATTGAGCTCGGCCAGCCGCCAGTAGGCGTAGGCCTTGTCCTCGCCGGTGAGGACCGGCAGGGCGGTGCGCAGGAAGACCTCGAACCCGGACGGGGCCTTGAGCCCGTCGAGGTAACAGCGCTCGAACAGCCCGAGGAGGTCGCCGTGGCCCGGGAAGGCCGCCCACTGCTCCTCCAATTCCTGCCGGGCCTCGGTCCACTGCTCCTTCTGGATCAGGCTTTTCGCCTTGGAAAGGCCGGGCGCGGGGCGATGGTGGCCCTCACCGCCGGTGACGAGCACATTGAGGCCGCTCCCCAGTGCACGCTGGGCCAGCGCACCGCCGGCACCGACGACGGGGGGGATCACCAGCATGGCGATCTTGTGGGTCATGTCCACCTCGCCGCCCATCCCGCCGGCAAACCCGAGGATGGTTGCGAAACACCCGTACAGGAGCACCGTATACAGGAGAAACGTTTCCCCGAATTCAAGACGGCCGAGCCATTCACGGAGCCGCTGGGTCCAGGTCATGCGCCGCCGAACCTCATCGGATCAAAGGCCGTGCTGGTGATCGGGAGCGGCTGGCCCAGGATGTGCGCCGCGACCAGGGCGGCACTGCCCGGCGCCAGGCCGATCCCGTTCCGCCCGTGGCCGGTGACATAGAACAGGCCCCGCACGGCCGCGGGACCGATCAGGGGAAGCCGGTCGGGCGTCATCGGCCGAAAGCCGGACCAGGCTGACTTCAGGGCAACGCTCTCCAGCGATGGAACTGTCGCCCGAACTCCCTCGAGGATCCATGTCATACCCGCGGTGGTTGGCGGACCCTCGTCAAACCCGACGAATTCCTGTGTCGCCCCCGCAATGACGCGGCCACCCGAACGTGGAACAAGATACGGCCGATCACTGACATGTAAGAATGCGCGCCGTGTTGGGAAGAGATTCGTCTCGAAGTCGAGAATCTGGCCTCGTTGCGGCGTGACCGGCACCACCGGCAGGCACCCCTTGATCTCCCCTGCCCACGCGCCGGCGGCCAGCACGACGGTAGGGGCTTCATACCGGTCGCGTTCCGCGATGACGTAGAGCGTTCCGCCGGATTTCCTGACGATTTCCCTGGCCGACTCAAAACCGGCAATCCGGGTGCCGCCATGCACCTCGGCCCTTTCGACGGCGGCCACAAGCGCCCGATTTTCCACCTGCCCTCCAGGGTGAAATCGTGCCGCGACCACACCCTCGGACAGCAACGGTTCACGGAGGCGGATGGCCCGACCCTCAAGAAATTCGGATGGATCACCCAGCCCCAGCGCCACCCGGTGCTCATTCGCCAGCGTTGCCGCCTCGTCGGCGGTCCACGCCAGCCTGGCCCATCCGTCCTCGACATACTCAATGTCGGTACCGGTCTCGCCCTTGAGGGTTGCGGCCAGCGCGGGAAAGAGTCCGGCACTGAACCGGTTCAGCCGTGCCTCGTCATCGTCGGCCCCGGGCGGCGGAATGGTGACCATGCCGGCGGCGGCCCAGGAGGCACCCAGCCCGGGACGACTGCGGTCAAGCAGGACCACCTTCCGGCCGGCCAGCCGCAGGGCGCGTGCGGTGAGGAGCCCCTGCACGCCGCCGCCAATGATGAGGACATCCGTGGTGACCATCGGGCTGGTGGTTCGGACATAATATCGGAATGCCTCCTGTCCGCGCCACGCGCCCTTCATGATCGCCACCGTGGTGAGCCCACCCGGCCAGTTGGCGGCGCGCCATCTCTCTGAATTCACCGGGCGCGCGCCCCTGCTGGTGGACTGCCCTGACCCCGGGCTGGCGGAGACCCTGGACGCCCGGGACGGTGCCCAACCCGCCCTCACCCTCCACCGGGACCGGACCCTGTGGCGCGGGTTCCGCGATGCCGGGCTGGAGACCTCCTTTTGTGCCACGGTGGAACCGCCCGACACACGGCGCGACGGCGCGCTGGTCTTCCTGCCCAAGGGCCGGGAGTTGACCGCCATGACCCTGGCGATGGTCGCGGGCGCCCTATCGCGCAGTGCCACCGTGTGGCTGGTTGGCGCCAACACGGCCGGCATCCGGTCGGCGGACGCCGACCTTGAGCGGTGGATCGGCCCGGTCACCCGCATTGAAACGGCGCGTCACTGTGCCCTCCTGGAAGCCCGGCACACCGTGGCCGCCGTCGCAGCGCGGCCGCTGGCGGGTTATGCGGTCCGATTCCCCATCGGCGCCCCCGGCCGCGCCCTGACCGCTGTCTCCCTCCCCGGCGTCTTCAGCCACGGCGCCGTGGACGACGGCACCCGCCTGCTCCTGTCCACCTTGTCCCCCGGGCTCACCGGCCGCATCCTTGATTTCGGCTGCGGGTGTGGCCTTCTGGGCGCCGCCATCCAGACCGCCTCGCCGGAGGCCGTGCTGACCCACCTGGATGCGAGCGCGCTCGCGCTGGAGGCCACCCGGCTGACCCTCGCGGAAAACGGCCTGCCCGCAGACCGCATCGTGGCCTCGGACGGGCTCGACGAAGCCGAGGGCCCGTTCGAATTCATCGTGTCGAATCCCCCGTTTCACACCGGGACCGAGACCGACCGGGGGATCGCCGAGCGGTTCGTGAAAGCGGCCCCCGGCTA
>JAHFSL010000498.1 GCA_023265785.1 Candidatus Coatesiibacteriota bacterium
TCCACCCGCCGCCACCCGGCGTCGTCGAACACGGTTGCAGCCTCCGGCGGCGGAAAGAAATGAGCCTGGCCGGAGTACGCCGTGGCCGGGCCGATCCGGCCCGGGCCGCCGCCGGAGTTGCCGACCAGAACGGTCAGAATGTTGGACCCCCCGGGCTTCCAGGCCGCGTTCAGCTTGACCTCAAAGGGGTCATTCCAGCCGTGGTGCTCGGCCACCTGCCGGCCGTTCAGCCAGACCCGGCCGTCGTCGTCCACCATGGTGAACAGGAGGGCCCGGCCACCGGAGGGCAGATCCGGCAGGGTGGTCCGGAACCAGGCAAACATCTTGCGTCCCTGGAACACATCGTCCCCCGGCCCGTACGCCGACCACAGGGTCCCTCCCGTGGGAGGCAGGTCCAGGGCGGGAAGTTCCGCCGTCTCCGCGGTGTTCCTGGTGTCCGCAGGACGCCAGGTCCATCCCGTGACCGCCGCACCGCCGGGCAGGAGCGAGAACGGCGCCGGCTCGCCCGCCCGGAACCGCCAGTCCCGGTCCAGCGACCAGGTATCGCGGCTCAACGCCGCTCCCGCCGCCAGGGACAGGACCGCGGCCAGCAGGCGGGCCGGCACCATCCTAATCCTCGTGCACCGCTCCCGCGGCCAGCGCCAGGCCCAGCGCCTTGAGGCCGCGGCCGTGGGCGCCCGCGTACCAGGCCGGATACGGGGCCTGGCCCCGCGCGGCATGCCAGAGGATCCGGTTCAGTGCGTCCTCGTTGGCCGCGTCCACATGGCGGAAGTCCTGCCGCTCGCTCAACTCCGCCCACCGCCGGTCGGCCGGCGCCAGCGTCTTCTTTTCCGGGTTCAACTGGTCAAACGGGATGGACACGGTGCGCGCGGCCCAGGAGGTGACGTCCGCCTGAGCCCCGAAACACGCCGTCATGAGCGGCGCCGCCGCATCGTGCTGGGTCATCGGCGGCAGGCCGAGCATCCGCTCCATGGTGTGCAGGACGCTGGTCTGGTTGTAGAAGTCGTGCACGGGACGCTTGAGACGGCTGTACGGACTCACAACCAGGCACAGCGACCGGTGACCGTCCACATGGTCGAATCCGTCCTGCGGGTCGTCCTCGTTCACGAAGATGCAGGTCTCGGGCCAGAACCTGGTCTTCGAAATGGACTCCACGAGGCATCCCAGCGCGTAGTCGTTGTCGGCCAGGTGCGCGTTGGGAGTCGGCATCCCGGCTTCCGACCCGGAGGTGTGGTCCTGCGGCAGGTACACGATGATGAGATTCGGCCACACGCCCGCGCGGTCGGCCGCGCTCAGCTCCCGCTGGAAGGCATCCACCCGCATCATGTCGGGAATCCGCATCTGCCAGCCGGGAAACGCCGTGCTGGTGTACGCCTTCAGCCGCTCGATCTCGATGCGCTGGGTGAACCCGATGCGCGTGCCGCCGCCCATGAATCCCTTCCAGACGTCGGTGAAGGTGGCCGTCGGCGGGGCCGTCTCGGGAAAATCAAACTCGCCGAAGTTGCGGAAGGTCAGGCCGTGGGCCAGCACGTTTTCCCAGATGAAGCCCGAGGAGGAGTACGACAGGGGGTCGGTCCCAAAATCATAACTGCGGGTCCAGTTGCCCCCCGTCTTCTCCAGCCCGGCCGCCACGTTGCCCTCCATGGCCCAGGCATGGCCGTCGGCGGACACGACCCCGTTGCAGTAGTAGTTGTCCAGCGTCACGAACTCCTCGGCCAGCGCGTGGTGGTTCGGCGTGATCGCCCGCCCGTAGATGCACAGCTCCGGCATCCCGTTGGCCGTCGCGATGTCGCCGAACAGCTGGTCGTAGGTCCGGTTCTCCTTGAGCACGTAGACGATGTGCTTGAACACCGACGGCTCGCCCGTCCGGACCGGCACGGGAACGGGCCAGGCCTTCGCCGCCGGCGGCGGGGTGGCGGCGCGCAGGGCCTCGGGCACCCGGGCATCGACCGTCGCGCGGATGGTCATGGCGGCAAGCGTCCCGGCGTCCGGCAGGGGAACTTTCTGCACGGTCCCCTCCATCCAGTAGACAAACCAGCCCTTCTCTCCCTTGGCCGCCGCCTTCTTCTGGGATGCCCGGTTGCGTGACCCGAGCCCCTTCACGTTCGCGATGTACACCGACACGCCGTCGGTCGCCACCGCCCCGGGAAACCAGCCCGCCGGGATATACCCGGCCACGCGGCTGGGCGCGCCCGCGGGCGAGCGGCTCAACCGGACGACCGCGACGGCATTGTTGCCGCCGTTGGCCACCAGGAGCGTCCGGCCGTCCGGTGTGACGGCCAGCCCGTTGGGTGCACTGCCGAAGGGCAGGGCCGCATTCGGCCGGAGTGAAATGGTCTCAATGACGGCGCGGGTCACCGTGTCAATCACGCTGACCGTATCGGCATTGGCGTTGGCCACGAACACCCGGGCTCCGTCCGGCGACAGCGCCAGGTCCGCGGGCGCCAGGCCCGTCTCGATGTCGGGCGAGGCCATGGCGCGGGTGAGATTGAGCGTCGTGACGGTGCCGGTTGCGGGAACGCCACGGACGTCCACGGCCACATCGGTCCCGGCGGACTTGGCGATCCGGTCGCCCGTCCGGGGTTGCCAATGCCG
>JAHFSL010000499.1 GCA_023265785.1 Candidatus Coatesiibacteriota bacterium
GCGAGCAGGGGCAGGAGCGAGGGCTTGGGGATGGTGTCCACCTTGTTCAGGACGAGCAGGGCGGGGGCGTTCCGGCCCCGCGCCAGGCTGGCGGCCACCTCAATGTCCCCCGCCCGGCCGACATCGGCCACCCCCACCAACACATCCGCCTCCCGCGCGGCGGATGCGGCACTGCTCTTCATGAACTCCCCCAATTTCGTGTCCGCCTCGGCGACGCCGGGAGTATCCACAAAGATCATCTGGCACCCCGGTTCGGTGCGAACGCCCAGGATGCGCCGCCGGGTGGTCTGGGGCTTGGCGCTCACCCCGGCGACCTTGCGGCCCACGAGGGCATTCACCAGCGTGGACTTCCCTGCATTCGGCGCGCCCACCACCGCAACGAACCCGGACGTGTGCCCGGGCGGCGGTGATGCGGGATCAGTCCCGGGCGGGGCGATGGGCGCGGCGGAGAGCGGTGGCAACATGCGGCGGCACGAGTCCGCGCACATTGCCCCCGAACCGGGCGATTTCCTTGACGATGGAGGAGGAGAGATAGGTATACGGCTCGGCGGGCATCAGGAACACGGTCTCGGCCTTCCGGTTGAGCCGGCGGTTCATCAGCGCCAGCTGGAATTCATACTCGAAGTCGGAGACCGCCCGCAGGCCGCGCAGGATGATCTGGGCGCGCGAGGCGCGCAGGAAGTCCACCAGCAGGCCGTCAAACGCCACGACCCGGACACGGGGAAGCCCGCCCACGGCGCGACGCACCTGATCCAGCCGTTCCGCCGTGGTGAACAGCGGGCGCTTGGAGGGGTTTCCCAGGACGCCGACAATCAGCCGGTCCGTGATGGCCAGCCCGCGCTTGACCAGATCCACATGCCCGTAGGTGATCGGGTCGAAACTCCCCGGATAGATTGCCGTGGTCATCAGGTCATTCCCCCTTGGCGCGATAGAAGCCGACCGCCGAGATGCCGTATCGATTATGCCGTATCAGCGTCAGCCCGTTCGCCCCCGGTGGCAGGCGGCGGGCGACCGGCAGGCGGAGCATGACCGTGCCGTGCGGCGCGACCACGCCCGCCGCGCCGGCGAGCAGTTCCGCCGACCGCTCCAGCGCGAACGGGGGGTCCAGGAGGACCACGCCGAACCGGTTTTCCTCCCCCGCCAGCGAGCGCAGGGCGGCCTCCACGTCCGCCTGCACCACCCGCACCCGATCACCCACCCCCAGCCCCCTGGCGGCCTCCCGCAGGGCCCCGCAGGCGGCCGGGTTCATCTCGACCAGCACGGCCTCCGCGGCGCCCCGCGAGACGGCTTCGAGCCCGAACGAGCCCGTCCCGGCAAACGCATCGAGCACCCGCGCACCCTTGAGGCCGGGTCCCAGGATGTCAAAAAGCGACTTGCGGATCCGCGCCAGGAGCGGACGGGTCCCGGGTTGCGGCCCCCCGCCGACCGACCGGCGCTTCAGCGCGCCGCCGCCGATCCGCATCCGCGCGGGGTCCCTCACGAGGCCTGCAGGAGGGCCCACGGGCCCGCCAGCCGGGTTTTCACCGCCAGGGCGACCTTCCGGCCCTCCGCGCTCTTGAGATCGGGGTCCGTGGCCAGCAGGGCCTCGGCCTCGGTGCGGGCCGCCTCCATGAGGGCCGTGTCCAGCAGGGCGTCCCCCAGGTCGTCCTCGGCCTGGCCGGACTGCTGGGTCCCGAGCAGTTGGCCGGGACCGCGCAGGGCGAGGTCGGTTTCCGCCAGCGCGAACCCGTCCGTGGTCCTGGCCAACGCTTCGAGACGCGCGCGGGCATCCGCGGTGATTCGCGCGGTCGAGACGAGAAAGCAGAATCCCTGCCGGCCGCCGCGCCCCACCCGGCCGCGCAACTGGTGCAATTGGGCGAGGCCGAACCGGTCCGCATGCTCCACCAGCATCACGGTGGCCTCGGGCACGTCAATCCCCACTTCCACGACGGAGGTGGCGACGAGCAGGCGGATGGCCCCGGAGGCGAACCGCGCCATCACCTCACCTTTTTCCACCGACGACATCCGGCCATGCAGGAGCCCGGCGGGGATGCCGGCAAACCGCTTGCGGAGCCGGTCGAACTCCACCGTGGCATTGCGCAGTTCCAGCGTCTCGCTCTCTTCGACCAGCGGGAAGACGGCAAAGGCGCGCTCGCCCGCCGCGATCCGTTCCGCCACGACCTTGTACGCCGCATCACGGAGCATGGCGCCCGGCGACACCGTGGTGCGAACCGGCATCCGGCCCGGCGGCATCTCATCCAGGACGGTCAGCGCGGTGTCCCCATAGCGCGTGAGGACCATGGCGCGCGGGAGGGGCGTCGCGGTCATCATGAGGACATCCGGGTGCGCGCCCTTGCGCTCGATCGCCTCGCGCTGGCGCACGCCGAACCGGTGGCGCTCGTCAATCACCGCGAGTCCCAGCCGCGGGATCACCACCTCGGGCTCGATCAGCGCGTGGGTGCCGACCACCAGATCAATGTCGCCGTCCAGCAGGTCGCGGCCGCCACCGGCCAGGTCCTCCAGGAGCTTGCGCTTCTGCGCGGTCGGCAGGCCGCCGACCAGCAGGCCGACCCGCAAGCCCGCCGGTCCCAGCAGGCGGCGGAAGG
>JAHFSL010000500.1 GCA_023265785.1 Candidatus Coatesiibacteriota bacterium
GTTCTGGGCCCAGGCGTACCGGACGGCTTGCGGATCGGCGACCTCGGCACTGCGCACGATGACCGTATTCCCCTCAATCGTCGCCGCCCCCCTGACGAACTTCCGGTCGGCACCCGCCACGGAGAACCCCGTCAGCGGGCCACCCCGGGCCGCCATCCCCCCGGTCGTGTGGCTGAACTCGAGCCGGAGCGCCCCGCCTGTCTTGGCCATGGTGGCGAAGGTCGGGCCCGCATATTCCACCGGCTTGCCGTAGGTCTGGGCCAGGGCATTCAGCGCCAGCCGGTACCCCACGGACTGCTTGTCCTTGGGGTGAATGTCACCCGCCTCCCCGACATCAATGGCCACGGCCATTCCGGTGTTGGTGAGCGACAGCGTCCGGGCCTGCGCCTCGCGCAGTTCGGCCCAGTCATTGTCCTCGGCGACCTCCCTGGGAGCCATCCAATTCGCCAGCTGGACGAAGTAGAACGGGAACGGACCCCGGTCCCACACGCGGCGCCAGCCGGTGATCAGCGCGCTGAACAGCCGCCGGTACCGCTCGGCCGCCCACGCGTTGCTCTCACCCTGGTACCAGATCGCCCCCCGGATGCCGCACGGCAGGAGCGGCCGGATCATCCCGTTGAACAGCCCCTCGGGCATGTCGTTGGGACCCAGGGGCGACTCCGCCAGGAATTCGATGGCGCCAACCGCGGCCGCGTTGAACGGCTTCTGGGGGGCCCAGTCAATGGGCTTGAGGGTGGCGAACGGCACGGTCACCTCGGTCCAGCCCTTCGTGATCTCCAGGGGCGGCGACCGATGCGCCTCCCAGGGCCAGACATCCTTCTGCGGCAGGCGCACGAGGAATCGACCCGCGCCGCGCACTTTCATCGTGAGGCCGGAGAACCGCGAGAGGTCCACAAACGCCTTGTCGGGCGCCAGCCGCCGGGTGGCAACGGCCGACGCGGCGGGATGGATGTTCACGATCACCTTCGCGCTCCCCGCCCCGGTCCGCGCGAACCGGATCGGCGTGCCGTTGTCACCCCAGACACCGCCCCACCGGTCCGCCGCCGCCACCGTCTCGACCTGACCCAGCGGCACCGGCGCGCTCCCATCCACGGGCACGAACCGGATTTCATCAAACTCGAGAGACCATTCCCCGGAAGCCAGCCCCGGATCCTTCTTGAGGCGGGCCAGCCACTTGGCCCGAAACGCCTTGGCGTCCGGGTCGGTCGCCAGCGAGGACGCATCCATCCAGGTCTCGATGCACGACCCGCCCCAGGAGGCATTGATCAATCCCACCGGCACGCCCAGCCGCCGGTGGAGTTCCCGGCCGAAGAAGTATCCGACGGCGGAAAATCCCCCGACGGTTTCAGGCGAACACGGCTTCCAGGTCGCCCCGGTATCGGCCAGTGGCCGGTCCGAGAGCCGGTTCTCCTGCTGGAAGAGCCGGATGTCAGGATAGGTCGCGCCCGCCTTCTCGCGTTCCGCGTCCTTCCCCGCCCCGACCCCGAACGACATGTTGGACTGGCCCGAGCAGACCCACACCTCGCCGGCCAGCAGACCGTGTGCCACCACGGCCGTGTGCGTGTCGTCCACCACCAGGTCGCCCACGGGACCCGGCTCGAGGGCGGCGAAGGCGACCTGCCAGCGGCCATCCTTCCCCGCCGTCACGCGGCGTTCCTGGCCGGCCAGCATCGCACGCACCTTCGCCCGCGGCGCCGCCCAGCCCCAGACCGGGACGGCTGTCCCCGCCTGCAGGACGGCCCCGTCGCTCAGGATCGCGGGCAGGGCCAGCCGGGCGGACGGCGCGGCGGCCAGAGGCGAGGCCATCAGGGCCGCCGCCAGGGCCGCGCCGAACCGCCCGCGTTCATGTCGCATGGGCGACCGGCGCCACGGGCCGGCCCTGCCGCAAGACGGGATACTGGTCGCCCACCAGGTCGCCCTTGTCGCGGTGCCGCACGCCGGGAACATGATACTGGACCACATAGGCCGCCCGAACCTCGTCGGAAATATTGGGGCCGGACGCGTGCGGCAGGAGGGAGGAGAAGACCGCGATCTGCCCGGGCCGGAGCCCCACCGGGATTTTCCAGGCCTTCTCGCACTGGCACTGCCACTCATTGGCCGCCGCGTCCCAGACATGCTCGAGCAGGCCGCGCCGGTGCTCGCCCGGCAGGATCCAGATCGTCCCGTTGTCCACCGTCGCGCGGGAGATGGGCGTCCAGCAGGTGATGTATTCCAGCGGGTCGGTGATGATGTACTGCGTGTCCTGGTGCCAGCCGAAGGACCGGCCCTGCGACGGCGGCTTGAGGACCGCCTGGTTGTAGTACAGGTCGGCGTCCGGCCCGATCAGCTCGCGGCACAGCTCGAGATAAGCGGGGTGCCGGACGAACCGTTCGCATGCGGCCGATTTCTGGTGGACCTGCCCGATGAACGGGCGCAATTGCGCCAGCTCGAGCTGCCTGGGCAGTCCCTTCCCTTCCGCCTCCCTGATGTCCTCCTCCCAGAGGCGATGGAACTCGGCCAGCACCCCGGCCAATTCGGCGGGGGTGAATGGGTTGTCCACCACACAGTACCCCTCGTCCCGGTACCGGTTGCGCTGGTCGGGCGTC
>JAHFSL010000501.1 GCA_023265785.1 Candidatus Coatesiibacteriota bacterium
GATCCACCCGCTGGTCATCCATTCGACTCTGGTCCACTTTGCTCCACAGGCCCCCATGGTAGGGCCGAGTCAGGTGAATGTCAACCTGATTTCACGCGTTTTTTGACCTGTCAAGACCCCGGAAAACGGTTCCGACAGGGTCTCCGGCACCACATCATCTGGTGGGCGTGAACCCACCAGACCCCCTACCCCTAGTTAGTAGCGGGGTGTCCTTGAAGCCTTGGCGAATGGCATGGCGAGCCGGTCGGCCCGGGCAATGGCCCGGTTGATGGTGGCGGCGCTCCAACCGGTGCGCCGGCGCCGGGGACGCACTGCGGCAGACGACCGGACGGTTGCCAGCGCCAGGGCGGTCTTGCCCTGCCGGGTGCGCGCCAGCGAGAGCCAGGTCCAGCCGGCCTGCTCGGTGGGCGCCTCGATCACCGCCACGGCAAATTCGTTTTCGGCCTCGGCGGGGCGGTTCAGCGCAAGGAGACAACGGCCTGCGCCCAGGTGGGACGAGGGGGCGGCGGGGGCATGGGCGCGCTCCAGGCCGAACACCCCGAGCGCCTCCGTGAACCGGCTCGCGGTGTAGAGGGCGACGCCGAGGTTGTGCCAGGCGACCGGGTCGGAAGGGTTCGCCCGGGCCGCGGCCTCAAAGAACACCAGCGCCGCGCGGTGCCGGCCGGCGGCCCAGGCCTCGATCCCCGCCGCTTCCGGCGTGGTCGCGCCCCACATGACATTCACGGGCGTCACCGCGCGTGGCTCACCGGAAGCGGTCAACGACGGCAGTCCCGCGCGCGCCAGCGCCGCGGCCAGCAGGCAGACGGCGCCGGGGCTCACCGTGGCTCCAGCGCGTGCCGGCCCGGACCCGTCGCCGCGAGAACCAGCAGGGCCCCCGCCGCGGCGAACCCGCGCAGGACCTGGTAGTACTCCGCATCGCGGATGACCGGATCCGCCACCGCCAGCGCGGGGCGCAGGTGCGCGAGCAGGGCGAGCGCACCCGTGAACACGGCGAGCGCGACGGCCGCCGCACGCGTGCGCCAGCCGACCAGCAGGGCGAGGCCCGCCGCAACCTCGAACCCCGCGAAGGCCGCGGCCAGCGTGACGCCGGCGCCGGGAACCCGCAGCGCGTCCTTGAGGAACGCGGCGGTTCCCGCGAGGTTGCGGGCGTGGTGCACCCCCATCACGAGGGGCGTGAGCGCGACCAGGACCCGGCCGGCGAGCAGGAGCAAATCGGCGTGCCGCTTCATGGGGTTCCTCCCATTCTACGCCCCCGCCCCGAAGCCATCCTCCGAACCGCCTCCAGGTCCGCCATGAACGCCGGATCGCCGGCCGACAGGTCCACCGCCGTGGCCGCGGCCTCCTCGGCCTCGGCGAACCGGCCCTGCCGCAGGAGGGCACCCGCCAACCCGTCGTAGGTGGCGGGCAGGCGCGACCCCAGCCGTAGCGCTTCCCGGAAGGCCCGGACCGCCCGGGCGGAACCGCCTGATTTCAATTCCGCGAATCCGAGCCGCTCCTGGAGGGCCGCGGACCGCGGCAGGAGCGCGGTCCACCGGCGCATGAGCGCCGCCGCCTCCCGCCCGCGGCCGGCGTGAATGAGGGTGTCGCACGCCTCCCCCAGGTCAAGCAGGGTCCGGTATTCAACCCGTAGGGCCGTGGTATGAGACCTGTCAGGCCCCGTCAACAGGGCGGCCTGCGGTTGGCCCCAGGGGTCCGGGTAGGTCGCGACCAACCGGAGCCCGCCTGTTCCCGCGCCGCTCACCGGCCGGACCGGAAAGATCGCCAGGAGTTCCACCGGGTGGGCGGCCAGCGACAGCGGGCGCGCCAGGATCATGCCCCCGGGACGGGAGGCCAGCGCGGCCAGATAGCGGCCCGCCGCCGCGGTCCAGCCGCGGTACCAGACCGCCACGGCGGGATCGGCGGGCAGGAGGTCAAACCACGCCCGGCGGTCGTGCGCCGCCTGGCCCAGGAGCAGGCCGGCCGCGACCGCCCAGCCGGTTCGCGTTCCCAGCGCCCGGGCCAGGACTCCGGCCCCCACCCCGGCCAGCAGGGCCAGCGCCGGCGCGGCCCCGGCCATCCGGAACAGGTTTCGTGCCCCCCCCTCGGAGGCGAGCCCCGGCGCCATGCCGAGCACCATCCAGCCCACCAGGAGGACGGCGGGGCCGGCGGGGAGCCCCCCGGCAACCAGGGCCGCCAGCCCCAGGGACAGGCAGGGGGCCAGCCAGGTGCCCGCCGCGGGGGCGCCCGCGGGATAGGCGTGGCGCAGGTCGGGATCCCCTTCCATATGGAAGAGGGTCGCCGCCTCATGAAGATTGCGCGCGAGCAGGGCGGGCCGGGACACCGCGCTGACCGCCCGCGCCTTGTCCCAGAGGCCCGGCACGAGCCGGGCCGCCGGCGCCACCAGGGCCAGCGACACGGCCGCTGCGGCCAACACCGCGCGGCGCCGTTCCTTCCCCGTCCCGCCCGCCGGACCGGGGAGGGCGACGGCGAGCATCGCGAATGGCGGCAGGCCAAGCGCCCCCGCGTAGCCGTAGATGGCGAGCCCCGCGATCCCACCCGCCACGGCCCCCCGGACCGCGGGCCGCATCCGGCCGGCGGTCGCC
>JAHFSL010000502.1 GCA_023265785.1 Candidatus Coatesiibacteriota bacterium
GGGACCATCCGGCGTTTATCGGGATGCTCGCCGACCTGGTGCTGGCCGCCGTATGAATGGGCCGGTCGTGGTCATCGGTGCAGGCGTTGCAGGATTGGCAGCGGCGCTCAAGCTGCACGAAGCCGGCCGCGAGGTGACCGTGCTGGAGGCGGGATCGGAACCGGGCGGAGCGATCCGCACCATCCTCCGCAACGGATTTCTGCTGGAAGCGGGTCCGGACTCGTTCATCACCACAAAACCTGAGGCGGTCGCCCTCTGCCGCCGGCTCGGGCTGGAGGGTGAGCTGATCGGGGTGAACGGCGAGCATCGCCGCAGTTTCATCGCCCGGGGGCCCCGGCTGTACCCGACCCCGGAGGGGTTCTACCTGCTGGCCCCATCCCGGTGGAAGCCGTTCCTCACGACCCCATTGCTTTCGCCGCTTGGCAAGCTGCGCGCCGCGCTGGACCTCGTTCTGCCCGCCCGGCGCGGCGGCGGGGATGAGACGCTCGCCTCGTTTGTCCGGAGGCGGTTCGGGCGGGAAGCTCTTGAACGATTGGCCCAGCCGATGGTGGCGGGGATTTACACCGCCGATGCGGAACAGTTGAGTTTGCAGTCCACGTTCCCGGAATTCCTGAAGATGGAGGCGGAGCACCGCAGCGTCATCGTGGCGCTTCGGGCGCGCGCGAGCCAGACCCCCGGAACAGAAACCGCCAGTGGTCCGCGGTACGGGCTGTTCGCCACGCTCCGGGGCGGACTTTCGACACTGGTGCAGGCGATGGTGGGGCAATTGCCGTCAGGGACGATTCGCCCGGGCGTGCAGGTCACCGATGTCTCGCGTACCGGCGAGGGGTGGACTGTGGTTCGGGCGGGAGCGGCACCGATTGCAGCGTCGGCGGTGGTCCTCGCCGTCCCGGCCCCGGTGGCGGGTCGTTTGCTGGGCAGTACGGATCCGCTGCTCTCAGGGGAGCTGGGCGCCATTCCCTACGCCTCCCCCGCGACCGTCAACCTGGCCTACCAGCGGGTACATGTACGGCATCCGCTCGATGGGTTCGGGTTTGTCGTGCCGGCGATCGAGGGCCGGATGCTCCTGGCCTGCACATTCAGCAGCGTGAAATTCGCGGGTCGGGCGCCGGCCGGCACGGTCCTGCTGCGGGCGTTTTTGGGAGGGGCGTTGCATCCGGACACGGACCGGCTTTCCGACGCGGACCTGGCGGGGATGGCGCATGAGGAGCTCAAGGGCTACCTCACCCTCCAGGGCGAGCCGCTGTTTGCCGAGATCCGCCGGCACCCCGCGTCCATGCCGCAGTACCATCTCGGGCATCTGGACCGGGTGGCGCGGATCACCGCGCGGGTCGGTGCGGTACCGGGGCTGGCGCTGGCCGGCAATGCCTACGGGGGAATCGGGCTCCCGGACTGCATCCGGTCCGGCGAGGTCGCGGCGACCGCCATCCTTTCCGCCTGACGTACAATGCCTCACATGCCCTCCCACGTAACGCTGCTCGTCCTGGCCCTGCTGGCCGCCCATCCCGGGGCCGCCGCCCCGGCCAAGGCGGTCCCCGACGCACCGCCGACATTCGGCGGCTGGGCGGCCGAGTTCAAGGACGATTTCAGGCAGATTCATGCGCACCCCGGGGTGTTCGACTCGGTCTCGCTCTTCTATTTCAGTGTGACCTGCTCCGGGCACGCGATCATGACCGGGGCACAGCCGCACCGGGATGAGATCGCATTCTGCAAGGTGCACCACATCAAGGTGTTCGCCACCTCGGCGAGTCCCGGGAGTGCATGTTTCGATGCCATCGAGGGCACGAAGGGCGACCAAATCATCGCCGACTATGTGAAGGTCTGCGAGGAGTATGGGTTCGACGGGATCGACCTCGACTACGAGGCGATGGACAAGTCCTGGCGGGCGTCGTACACGGTGTTCGTGACCCGGCTGGCGGCCGCGCTGCACGCGATGACTCCGCCCCGGCTGCTGGCCGCCACGGTCCAGGATTTCCCTAACGCGAATGATGAGGCCTCGATGGCGTTCGATTACGAGGCCCTCGGCCGGGTGGCTGACCAGGTCCGGGTCATGCTCTACGACTACTCCTATGACAAGCCCGGGCCGCTCATGCCGCACGGCTGGTACGAGGATGACCTGGCGTTTGCCGCCTCCCACATCCCAAAGGGAAAGTTCATCGCGGCCCTGCCGTGGTACGGCCGGGACTGGGAAGCGGGTGGGCCGGACCATGAGGATCTCTTCTGGGGGAATACCGAGAAGGACACCGGGCTGGATGGCATGAAGGCGACGATCAGGAAGTATCACGCCACCCCGGAATGGGACGATGTGAGCGGCGAGTATCATTTCACCTATACCAAGTCCGGGAAGCTGCACGAGGTCTGGATGCCCGAGCCGCGCAAGTTCAGCTGGATGGTGCAGGCGGCGCTGGATGCCGGCGCGGCGCGCGTGTATGTCTGGAACCTGGGCTACCCGCACCCCGACCAGTGGAAGGTGCTGAAGGACCGGCTCCACCTGCAATGATCCGGATCCGCCCGGTCCGGCCGGGCGAGGTGCAGGCGGTGGATCGGTTGCTGGCGGATGTGTTTACCTCCAACACGCGG
>JAHFSL010000503.1 GCA_023265785.1 Candidatus Coatesiibacteriota bacterium
TCGTACTTGCGGATGGCGTTGGCCACGGACTGCTGGTCGGTCACATCTCACTCGGCCTTGGTGAGCGAGTTGTACCGGACGGACGGGTAGTCGGCCACCGCGCGGGTGAGCGACCGGCCCAGCATCCCCTCGCCGCCCAGCACCAGGATCGAGCGCGTCGTCACTGGCATGGGGCTCAAGCCTGCGCCGGGGCCGCGCCGGCCCGCCCCGTCCGGAGCCGTTCGGCGTACTGGGTCTTGAGGTAGCCGCGGGTCCGCTCGCGCAGGGGCTTCCACCATGCGGGATGCTCGCGGTACCAGTCCACCGTCAGATCCAGCCCGTCCTCGAAGGCCATCCGCGGACGCCACCCGAGCGCGCGGATCTTCCGGGCCTGGATGGCGTACCGCCGGTCGTGGCCGGGCCGATCCGCGACATGGCGGATGAGGGACTCGGGCTTGCCCAGCCGGGCCAGGATGCGTTTCACGACCACCATGTTACGCCGCCACACCCCACTCCCGATGTTGTAAATCGCTCCGGGCTTCCCCTTGCGGCAGAGCAGGGTGAGGGCGCGCACGGCGTCCTCGACGAACAGCCACTCGCGCTCCTGCCGACCGTCACCGTAGACCGGCAGGGACTCGTCGCGCATCGCGCTGATCGTGAAGACGGGGATGGCCTTCTCGGGGAACTGGCGCGGCCCGTAGATGTTGCACCCGCGCGGGATGACCACCGGCAGGCCGAAGGATTTGGCATAGGAGAGGGCCACGAGGTCGCCACCCGCCTTGGCGGCGGCATACGGACTCGTGGGGCTCATGGGCGAGCCTTCGTGTGCGGTGCCGGCCAGCACCGGCCCGTAGACCTCGTCGGTGGACATCAGGACCAGCCGCTTGACCGTCCCCAGCCGCCGGGCGGTGTCCACCAAATTGAAGGTCCCCATCACGCCGGTGGTGAGGAAAGTCCCGGCCGCGAGCAGGGACCGGTCCACATGGGTCTCGGCCGCGAAGTTCACGAGGAGGTCCGTTTCCTTCAGGAGCTTCTCGGCGATCTTGGGGTCGGCGATGTCGCCCTTCACGAACCGGAACCGCGGGTTGCGCCGGTGCGTGTGAAGGTTTTCCACGACGCCGGCGTAGGTCAGATTGTCGAGCACCGTGATTCGGGCCGACGGCCACGCCTTTGCGGCCCCATCCGTGAAATGGCTCCCGATGAACCCCGCCCCGCCGCCGATCAGGATGCGCATTAGCCGTCCGTGCGGGTCCAGTCGTAGGGGATCTTGTTCGTGTCGGCGGGGAGGCGGAGTTCGTCAGGCGACTTGTAGTTGTACAGTTCGGTCGGCATGTTGAGAAGGTAAACCTCCTCGGTGCCGATCGCCTTGTAGCCGTGCATGACGAGGTTGGGGATGACGACGAGTGACGGATTCAGTTCGCCGATAAAGAACTCATTGATCATCCGGTAGGTGGGGGAGTCCTTGCGGCCGTCGTACAGGACGACCTTGGCCATCCCCCGGACCACGCAGAAGTGGTCGGTCTGCTTCCTGTGGTAATGCCAGGCCTTGACCACGCCGGGATAGGCGGTCGTCAGGTACGCCTGCCCGAACTTCTGGAAAACGGGATCGTCGTTGCGCAGGATCTCCATCAGCCGGCCCCGCTCGTCGGGCATGACCCGGAGCGGCTTGATGGAGGCGCCGTGGATGAGGTTCTTCATGAGGTCTTGTTGGCGCCGTACTCGGCCACGAGCCGGTTCACGCGCAGGTAGGCGTCAATGGACTCGCCCGCGTCGCCCCACCAGCCGTCGAGTATGGCGTGTTCCATCTGCCGCTTGCGGACATAGAAGTTGTTCACATCGGTGATCTCCAGCTCCCCGCGGGCGCTCGGCTTCAGGCCCCGGATGACATCGAACACCTGCTGATCGTACAGGTAGATGCCGATGACCGCATAGGAGGACCGGGGCTTTTTCGGCTTTTCCTCGATCCGGGTGATCTTGCCGCCCCGGATTTCCGGGCACCCGTAGTGCTCGGGATCGGGCACCTCCTTGAGGAGGATCCGGCCGCCGCGGGCCTGCCGCTGAAAGGCCTGGACGGCGCCCCGGATGCTCCCGCCGACCACATTGTCACCCAGGACCACGGCGAATCGGTCGCCGCCCACAAAGTGCTCGGAAAGCTTCAGCGCGTCGGCGATCCCGCCCTCGCCTTCCTGATAGGCGTACTCGACGCCGTTGAGCCCGAACTCCCGGCCGTCCCGGATCAGCTGCAGGAACTCACCCGCATAGGGGCCGCCCGTCACGATCATGAGGTCCGTGATCCCCGCATTCACCAGCGTCTGAATGGGGTAGTAGATCATCGGCTTGTCGTAGACCGGGAGCAGGTGCTTGTTCGTGATCCGGGTCAGCGGGTGCAGGCGGGTGCCCAGCCCGCCGGCCAGGATGACGCCCTTCACCCGGTGCCGCGCGCTCATGCGTGCCGCCCGACGCCGCGGTAGGTGAATCCCAGGTCGCGGGCCACCTTGACGTCCAGCAGGTTGCGGCCGTCCACGATCACGGGCCGGCGCATCAGGGCCTTGACCTTGCGCAGGTCGGCTTCCTTGAACTGGTTCCACTCGGTCAGGA
>JAHFSL010000100.1 GCA_023265785.1 Candidatus Coatesiibacteriota bacterium
CCAGCCGGTCCTCCAGCGGAAAGACCTTCCAGTCCAGGTCGTGCTTGAGCCGGCGGGACTCCCCACCCTGCTCAGCCTTCAGGCGGGCCTGGGCACCGTGGGCCACCACCCCATCCATGCCCCGCTCCTCGAGGAATCCGGCGGCTTCCTCAATGCATCCCGCCAGGACGCCCGGCCACTCGGCCCGGTCATAGTAGTCCGCCAGCGTCCCCCCCAGGTCCAGCAACACCGCCCGGATGGGCATCAGGGCGTTCTGTCCACAGGCCAATTGCGGGTCATGTCCACGTTCTCATCACGGCACCAATGACTGGCGCATCGATTGCAATCCACTCACGGTAGGGCTTGTTCTCCGTGTAATCCAGCCATCCATACACCATGTGTTGAATGACAACCGCGCCTCCCGACCGGTCACCGCACAAAGGACAATAGGTGAGGGACACCGCAACATGGGGTTCCCGCACCTCGCCAACGGCCTTTTCATTTCCGGACAGAGCCGCGAGCCCGTCAACAGAATGGCAGGCCTGGCGAAGCTCGCTTCGAGCGGCATCATCCCACCGAACTTCGCTGCGACAGAACAGGGGAAGAGAGACCCTGTCGGCATCACATGCAGGACACCGAGGATCAGCCAGCGCTCTCGCGGCTGGATCCGATGACGCCGGTGGAGGCGAGAGCGACCCGGGCAACATCGGATCCAGGGCGCGCTCCAGAGCTTCCGCCAGCCCGCCAGGAGCCTCCTCCTCCTGTCGCTCTGACTCAACCTCCCTAAGATCAAGGCCCAAAATGGCTGGCCCAAAGAAGCGCACGATGACACTCTGTGCTTCACACCCCGTACACACTCTGAGCTGGAGGCGGACGAACGGACCTTCTGGAGAGTCCTCCCGTCGATCCCGCACGAACTTGACGAAGGCATCAGTGTGTTTGAGTGCGAGTTCCAGTCCGGGTATTTCGCGGTTATGGTCCTCCGCCGTCCGGTCATAGAGTCGGATTTCCAATGTCTCCTTTCCGCACTTTGAACACGGTCCACCCGGTTCAGGTGCGAGAAAGTTCGCGTAGGCATCATCGCCCGGTGGTAGGTGGGAAATTGGTTCAAGCTGCATGCCATCCAGAGCACGAAGTGGACGACCTCCGCCAACCAAAGCCAAGAGAACCTTTGCCCAATCAGGCATGGCGATTCAATCGTACTCTGATCGGGGAAAGGGTGATGACGGCCACGCCGGCCACGACCACGGCGGCGGCGACCAGACTGCGCGCGGTGAGCGCCTCATGGCCCAGCGCCCAGCCGATGACCAGCGCCACCACGGGGTTCACGAAGGCATACGCCGCCACCCGGGACGGGGACCAGACGGCAATGAGCCAGTTGTAACAGCCGAAGGCCACCAGCGACCCGAACACAATGAGATAGGCCAGGGCAAACAGCGCGGTGGGCCCGCAGGCCTCCCAGCGGATATCCCGCCACTCGCCCTTCAGCCCCGCGACAACGAGCATCAGGAGGCCGCCGCACAGGGTCTGCACGGCCGGCCCGCGCAAGACATGCCCGCGCAGGCGCGCCGCCTTGATCACCAGCCCGCCCACCGCCCAGCAGGCCGAGCCCAGGAGCAGGCACACCACCCCGAAGGGATCCAGCGCCCCGGCCCCCCCGGAAGGGCCGGCCAGCCACACCATCCCGCCCAGCGCCAGCGCGATGCCCGTATTGAGGCCCCAGGCCGGAGCGAGGGTGCGGATGACCGCCTGCTCCAGGACGGCGGAGAAGACCGGGATGGACGCCACGAACACGGCGGCCAGACCCGATGGGACCCGCCCGGCCCCGGTGAAGACTGCCCCATTCCCCAGCAGAAAGAAGAGGGCGCCGCCAACCAGCCCGAGCCGTACGGTCGCGCGGTCAAAGAGCCGGACGCCGCGCCACGCCAGCCAGCCGCAGAGGATCACTCCGGCCGTCGCCGTCTGCACGCCGCCCAGCGTCAACGGCGGGAGCCAGGTGAGGCCCACCTTGATCGCCAGGAAGGTGGTGCCCCACAGGAAACAGATGGCGGCGAAGGCGAGGCCCGGCCATGGTCCGGCGTCCACGCGGCTCACGGCCCTTCCGGTCCCTGCACCTCAATCAGGTTGCCATCGGGATCCTCCGTAAAGAACCGGTCCACGCCGGGAATCTTGGTCCGGTCCCAGCGGACCGCCCCGCCAAAGGTGAACGAGGCGGGCCTCGGCGTCTCGACGAGCCCGAGCGTCCCGCCATAGAACGCCCTGGCCCGGTCGACATCGGTCACATTGACCGTCACGTGGTCCAGCCGCTCCACCCGCACCCGGTCCGTCATGCGACCCGGACCTCGCCCAGCGTCAGCCACCGGTCCGGCCCGACGCCCCGGTTCGCAAACGACACCCGTGAGGCCGTTCCGTCCGGCGGCACCAGCCCCGCGGCCAGGTCGTACCGGCCGGCGGGCAGACCCCGCGGGAGGGCCAGCCGCTCCTCCACGATGGTATCGCCCGGAAGCCAGTCCCGGGCATCGGCACCCGTGACGAGGACGATCGTCCGGCGGCCGCGCCGCAGGCGGAAGGTCAGCCGGTACGGCCGGGTCACCGGCGCAACGCCGGTATTCTCGATCCAGCAGGCAGGCCGGAATCCGTCGGCCCGCCGAATCGGGCCATCGGCCCAGGCGGCCTGTCTCATCACGAACCGGTATCCGATCCGGTCGCAAAACCGCGCCAGCGGATCGAGCCACGGCGAGGGGATGGGACAGGACTTGGGCATGAATACGGAAACATGGAACTTCGCCCCCTGCCGCAGAATGAGGTCCAGATCATGCCCGCGCCGCCACCAGCCCAGCGGCGTGGCGCACGACTCGAAGGTCACCGGCCGGGTCATCCAGACCTCGGTTGCACCAGCAGCCACGACCGCCTGCGGGTAGGCGTCGAAGGTGTGGTTCCAGCCGGTCTTCCCCGGGACGTAGATGCCACCCTCGGAACGCAGGTCGCCGAAACAGTCGCACCGCCAGCCACAGCCGCGCCGCAATCCCGCCGCGAACTGCGGCCCGTCCAGATTCACGAGCAGGGTCGTCCGGGGATGGGTCCGGACGTACAGGTCCGTGAACTCCTCGATTCGATCCTGTGGCATCTCCCCGGCTCCCTCGCCCCACGGGCCGATGTAGGCCAGGTCCACGGATTCCAGTGCGGCATGGCCGTCAAAGAGCCGGCCGAACTCCGTGATCACCCGGCCCCACCGGTCCCGGTAGGCAACCCCCGCGTAGTCGGGCTCCAGGAAGGGTCGGGTGCGCCCGTGGATGAGGGACCGCCGGATGGGATACCGCCGCCGGTACCAACCGGGCAGGGCCGGCTGGCCGTGTGACCCGAAGGGCATGAGGCGGACCTGGAGGGTCTGGCCGCGCGCCGCGGCGGCCGCCAGCGCGCCACGGATCATCGTCAAGTCCAGCCGGCCATCCCGCGGTTCAAGGACCTCCCAGAACCAGCGGCAGTAGGAAATTGTTGAGGGGAGATATCCGGCCGCTGCCGCAGGGTTGGCCGCATGGCGGCCGCGAGCCGGGAACCTGAGCGGACCCTCCTCCGACCACTGCTCATCGGGCTCGGTCGGGTCGCCGGCGAACCGCTGGAACGTGGCGCATCCCTTGTGGGGATTGTCGAGCAGAGGCTCCGTCCGCTCGGCCGGCCGGACCCGCGTCACGGGGGGCTAACGCCTACTGCGTGGGGAGGCGGTCAAGAAGCGCACGCAGGCCCGGCCGGTGCTCCTGGAGCGGTTCCAGGTACCCGAAGTCGCGGCTGAAGAGGAACGGGCCGGACGCGGGGTTGGCCAGCCGGGCGAACCGCCGCAGGGCATCCTCGGCCCGGGTGAACCGGCGGCCGGTGGCATGGGCCTTGGCGCACTGGAGCCATGCCGCCGCACTGCGCGGTGCCCGCCGCACCGCCGACCGCGCGTACTTCATGGCCGCATGGACATTCTCGAGACGCAGGTAGAGGTCGGCCAGGGCCGTGAGGTCGGTGGCCTGGCGCGTGCGCAGGTAATGGCGCTTGCGCCAGTCGATGGCCTCGATCCACCTGCCTTCGGCCTCGCAGAGCGCCGCCATGGAGTCCATCGCGGAGGCGTGCCGGGAATCGGCCTCCAGCGCCGCGACATAGGACCGGCGGGCGCGCGCCAGGTCCGCCAGCCCCTGATGCCAGACCTGCCCGCGCCACCAGAGGGTGTCCGCGTCCTTGGGATTGAGGACCAGCGCGCGCCCCAGGGCGCGCAGGGCCGCCGGGCAGTCATCGTGCACCCGGTAGAGGTACTCGCCCAGCAGGGAGTAGCCCAGCGACTCGTCGGGATGCGCGCGGGTGATTTCCCGGAGCAGGTCCACGGCCGCCCGGGGCCGGTTCAGGTGCTCCAGACACTCGGCCTTGCGACAGAGGGCCTCGAACCGCTTGTGCGCCTTGAGATCGGGGCGCGCCAGGAGCTCGGTCAAAAGGGTCAACGCCTGGTCGTACCGGTGTTTCGTGAACAGGACCTGCTCGCGCTTGAAGGCCGCCTCCACCGGATCCGCCGGTTCCACCGTCGCCACCGGCCGGGAGGAGGCGGGCAGTTCAGCCATTGACCGGATTATACGTGAGCGGCAGGCCACCGCCCAGCCTCAGAAACTCTCCTCGCCGGCCTTCCGCTTCTTCTTGAGGGTGAAGAGGTAATCCAGGATGGCCTCCAGGTTCTGCCCGCCGAGGCCCCGCTCACGCCAGGTGGGCATCCAGAGCGGGGGCGACTCGAGGGTTTCCTTTTCCTTGGGGGGCATGGACCCACGCAGGATGAATTCCGACAGTTCGGCCCGGCTGTACCGGTCCGACAGGTTGCCCAGCTTGGGGATCACGCCGCCCACCGCGTTCCAATTCTTGCGCTGGTCGGCCTCGGTCCCTTCGCGGCCATGACAGCCGATGCATCCCAGCCGGCGGAACAGGTAGCGGCCCTTCTCGACGGTGGAGGCGAACGAGGTCCGCTCCTTCTCGGGCGTGGCGGGGAACACGTACTTGGAAAAGACCTTCTCGCCATTGAGGCTCATCACATAGGTGGTGACCGCCCGGACATCGTCGTCGGACATCCCCAACTGCTCGGCGTTGGGCATGTCGGACGGAAAATGGATGTCGATCGCGGGGTCGGCCTGCACCACCGCCTGCGGGTCCTTGAAGTGCTCGTACACCCAGTTCTGGACCGACTCGACCCCCTTGAGGTGCCGCATGTCGAACTGGTCGGGGTACTTGGCGCCCACTTCGGTCAGGTCCGGCGCCGCCTTGCCGCCCTCACCGTTCAGCGAGTGGCACCCGATGCACCCCAGTTCGCCGAAGAGCTTCTTCCCCTGTGTCCAGTGGGGCGTCTCGTCGCGCACGAGATGGGCATTCCTGGTCCGCATCGCCCCACCCTGATGGCACTTGATGCATCCCGCCTCAATGTTCTGGCCGACCAGCATCGGCGTATCCACATGGTGGAAGGCCTCAACCAGTTCGCGGGACCCGTTCTTGCCGGCCTTCGTCACATACCCGTGGGCGGGCTCGGACTTGAGTGCGATCCCCTGGCCGGCATGGCAGATGGTGCACCCGAACTTCTGGGTGGGATGTGTTTCCAGGTAATCACCCGGATGCGCGCGAAATGGCTGGGGGATGTCCCGGGACTTGAGGGCCGGGTCCGACTCCCCGATCGCCAGGTGGCAGGTCTCGCACCGGTCAATGCGCTGGGCGCCCGACGCAAACCGGAAGTCGTCCAGCACCCGCTGGCGGATTCCGAAGGCCGGCATCGATCCCGGGGGCTTGAGGAGCGCCGTTTGCGCCACCGCCTCGCCCCAGAGCATCGCGGCGGCGGGATGCTTTCCGTCCGCCGTCTTCGCGTAGGTGGCGTAGTAAGTGACCTGGGACTTGATCCACTCGCGACCGACCGTATCGCGCAGGAGCGCGAGGGTGAAGAAGCCCAGGACCATGGCCGCAAGGATGACGAACAGGATGCGGCGGGAAAAGACGCTCATGGATTCACCCCGGGACCCATTAGATGTTGAAGTTGACCGAGGGGACGGACAGGATGTACTTGATGTTGAACCCGAGGCGCAGGATCATCTTGACGGGCACGAAGATCATGAGCAGGAGGAGGGCCATGACGATCACGTACTTGACCGGTCCCAGCGTCTTCGCAAAGTTGGGGAACCACTTCTTGGGCAGGGCCATGCCCAGCCCGAAATAGGCCAGCAGGAACGCGACGCCCGGCCAGATCGGCAGGTCCACGAAGACCGAGGTGTCCTTGGGGTCGGTGAGGGCGGGTGTGCCCGCGAGGAACCGGAGCCAGGACGGGTAAAACGGCGCGGACCCCAGCCGGGGCGAGGAGGTGAAGCTCCAGGTGGCCGGCGGGAACGGCTTGTGGACATGCCAGGACTCCCACGGCATGTACAGCCCCCACGAGGGGCCGCGCATGACGGACCCGATGAAGATCAGGACGAACCACATCGTGAGCCCGGAGAGGAAGATCCAGTTGGCCAGCGGGCGCTCCTTGATGGAGTAGTACCCGATGCCCCGCTGGTCATTGTCCAGGTACGGGATCAGGATGAGCCCCACGATAATGACGCCCGGGAGTATGACGCCGGCGATCCAGGGATCGAAGTAGACCAGCAGTTCCTGCAGGCCGACGAAGTACCACGGTGCCTTGGAGGGATTGGGCGTCCGGTTGGGGTTGGCGGGCTGTTCCAGCGGCGAGTCAATGAAGTAGGACCACGCGCACAGGAACGCCAGGAAGAAGAGGGCGGCCACGAACTCTTCGGCCACCAGGTCCGGCCAGACAAAGACCTTCTCGTCGGCGGGTTTCGGCTTGGGCGGCAGTCTGACCGCGGGCGCCGCAGGGGGCGGCGGAGGGGTCGGGCTGGAAGGGACCGGGGCGTCGGCCATCAGTTGGGCGCCACCGCGAAGCCGTCCTTATGAACGCGCCAGAAGTGGACGATCATGAACGCCGAAGCCGCCAGCGGCAGGGCGATGCAGTGCAGGACGTAAAACCGGAGCAGGGTCGCCTGTCCCACGAAGTGGCCGCCCAGCGTGATGAACCGGGCATCGTTGTCGGAGTTGGCCAGGGCAAACGGGCCTTCGGCGCCCAGCAGGGGCGTGGCCGCCGCCATGTTCGTGCCGACCGTGATGGCCCAGATGGCCAGCTGGTCCCACGGCAGGAGGTAGCCGCTGAAGGAGAGCAGGAGCGTCATGGTGAGGAGGAGGACGCCGACCACCCAGTTAAATTCCCGGGGGGGCTTGTACGAGGCGGTCAGGAAGACCCGGGCCATGTGGCCGATGACGAAGAAGACCATGAGGTGGGCCGACCAGCGGTGCAGGTTCCGCAGAAACATGCCCAGGGTCACCGCGAACTCGAGGTCCTTCATGTCGTTGTAGGCGGCCTCCACGGTGGGCCGGTAGTAAAACATCAGCAGGACGCCGGTCACGGTCAGGACGATAAAGAAGAAGAAGGTCAGCCCGCCCAGGCAGAAGGTGTGCGTCAGCCGCGCCGTGACTTTTGGCACTTTGACGGGGTGCAGGTGCAACCAGATGTTGTCAAAGATCCGCGACATCCGGGTCTTGGGGGAGTCCGAGAAGTCGTGCCGGAACATGGAGGTCCACACCTGGGTGGATTTGGCCCACGCCGTCAGGTCCGCCAGCCGCTTCTTCATCGTGTCACTCAGCATGGTTCCCCCGTCACGCCAATTTAATGTAGTACGGGGCCTTGGTCCGGCGGCTGTCGTCGGTCGTCGACAGCAGGACGCCCACGCCCTTGTCCACATTGATCTCCCCGTGCTCATCCAGCCAGATCTTGCACCGGAACATCGGCCGCGGGGCCGGGCCGGCGATGACATCGGCCTTC
>JAHFSL010000504.1 GCA_023265785.1 Candidatus Coatesiibacteriota bacterium
TCCGGCGGGATGGTCTCCGACCTCGTCACCGACTACATTCAGTATGTCGTCCTGGCGTTCGGACTCCTGCTGGTCTGCTGGCTGGCGGCCCGGTCGGTGGGGTGGGGGCATGTGTTCAGCGAGGTGGCGCGGCTCAAGGGGGAGGCCGGGCTGAATCCGTTGGTGGCGGAGGGGGCCTTCGGTCCCGCCTACATGGGCTGGATGGCGTTCCTGGGCCTCATCTCCTGTGCGGTGTGGCCCACCTCGGTCGCCCGGGCGCTCGCGGCTGAAAACGAAGGCGTCGTCCGGGCCATGTACCGCTGGTCGTCCATCGGATTCCTGACCCGGTTCCTGATGCCGTACTTCCTCGGCTGTTGCGCGTTCGTCTTCGTGATGGAGGCCCCCGACCTCAAGGCCGCGTTCTTCCCCCCCGCGGGGGGGCCGCCGCCGCTTTCAAACCTGTACGCCCTGCCGGTGTTCTTCGCCCGGACGGTGCCCGCCGGCATTCTGGGAATTCTCATGGCGGCCATGCTCGCGGCGCTCATGTCCACCTATGACTCCTACTTCCTGACCTGGTCGTCAGTCATCACCCAGGATGTCGTGGGACCGCTGGCGGGCCCACGGTTTGGCGCCGCCGCGCGCATCCGGCTGACCCGCATCCTCATGGTCGCGATCGGTGCCTACCTGGTGTACTGGGGACTGATCTACCACGGCCGCGAGGACATCTGGGATTACATGGCCGTCTCCGGCGCGATCTACTTCACGGGCGCCTTCGCGGTGCTCGTGGGCGGCCTCTACTGGAAGCGGGCCAGTTCCACGGGGGCGGTCCTGGCGATCCTGTCCGGCTGTTCTGCCGTCCTGGGGCTCTCCCCCGTGCAGGACCGGCTCGGGGTGGCCTGGCCCTCGGCGCATGTCGGACTGGCCACGATCGCCCTGTCCTGCGCGGTCATGGTGGCCGGCTCGCTGGCGTTTCCCGATTCGGCGCCGGCCCGGGGGAGGGTGCGGGCATGACCGTGCCGTGGATCCCGATCTGGCAGGGGGTCTTCCTCACCGGCACGGCGCTGTTCGCGGTGATGTCCGTCTGGGTGACGGTGCAGGGCTGGGCAGATGTGCGGAGCCTGTTCGCCGCGCTCGCCGCGCCGGCCCGCCGTCCGGTTGTGCGGCGGCCCGCCCGCCGCCGCCCGCGCTGAGCGGGGAACCAGAGGGCGGGCATGGGACGCGTCGGGGCGGCCGCCCTCTTCCTGGGCCTGCTGGGCATTCACCTGGCCTGCCTGCCGGGGGGGTATTCGTTCGAGGACGGGCCGGAACTCCTGGCCTGCGCCGCGACCCTGGGGAACTCCCATGAGCCGGGCTATCCGCTTCATGCACTCGCCGGCCGGCTCGCGATGTGCGCGCCTGTCGGCGCGCTTTCCTTCCGGGTGAACCTGGTCACGGCGGCCTGCGGCGCGGGGGCGGCCGTGGCCCTGGGCGGCATGACGGCGGCACTCCTGCGGGCGCTGGGGCTGGCGGCGAGCGCGCCGTGGGCCGGGCTGTTTGCGGCGGCGTTGTGGGGACTGTCGGATGCGGTCTGGTGGGAATCGCTGATCGGGGACAAGTACGCACCGTGGTACCTCGGCGTGATCGCCGCGCTGGCTGCAGCCCTGGCCGCCGGGATGGCGGAGGGGGAGCGGCGAATCGGCGCGATCGGGCGCGCGGCCCTGCTGGCCGGGCTGGCCATCGCCCTGCATCCCGGCGGCATCTTCGTCCTGCCGCTGGTGGCCTGGGGCCTGCTGGCAGGTGGAAGGCCCCGGCCGGGTCCGCGGGCCTGGGTGCTCGCGGGCGCGCTTCTGGTCCTGCCGGTTTCGGTCCGGGTGATCTATCCGCCCGTGCGATCGCAGGGCGGCGCCGCGATGGACTGGGGCCGGCCGCGCCGCGCGGAACTGCTCCAGCCCTACCTGACGGCGCGGCGGTACCATGAGGCCTTCGCCGGGACCGCACCGGGGGTTTCGCCGGTCCGCTGGGGTGCGCGCGCCCTCGCCGGCGGCCGGTTCGTGGTGGAGGAGTTTCCCTGGCCGCTCCTGCTCGGGCTCCTGCCCGGAGTGGCGGCCCTGGCGCGGGGGGCGCCCGGGCTGGGCGCGGCCCTGGCGGCGGTGGCGGGACTGGATATCGCGTTGGTGCTGACCACCCCCGAAAAGGTGGTGCGCTGGTACGAGCCGGCCTACCTCGTCCTCGTGCTGGTCGCCGCGGTGGGCTGGGCGGCCGCGGCGGCACGCCTGCGGCGGTTGGCCGTGCCGGCCCTGGCCCTGCTTGCCGTCACCACGGTGGGCTGGCAGACAGCCCGGGGATGGGAGCGCAACGACCTCGCCTCCTTCTATGCCGCGCCCGACCTGGCCCGGAACCTCCTGCACCTGATGCCTCCGAATGCCATCTACCTGGGGCGGGGCGATGCCGATCTTTTCCCGCTCTGGGCCGCGCGGTACGCGCTGGGCTGGCGGCCGGATGTGGAGGCCGTGGGGATGGGGACCGTGGTGGACGAGGCCCCGGCGGATGTTGCGGGCTTGGACCGGCTGGGCGCCCGGCTGGGTATCTGGCCGCGTGGCTGGGATGCCCTGCG
>JAHFSL010000101.1 GCA_023265785.1 Candidatus Coatesiibacteriota bacterium
CCTGCATCCGCTTGGCCTTGTCGAACATCGAGCCCGCCCCGGCCTGCCAGACCACGCCGGCCAGGGCGGGCACGAATTCCTCGAGCCGCTTCTTCCGGTCAGCCTCATGGAAGAACCGGGCGTCGGCCAGCCGGGCCTTCAGGACCCGCTCGTTGCCCGCGACGACCGACCGCGTGTTCACGCCGTTGGCGACGGTGATGAACCGCGGCAGGAGGGTTCCGTCCTTTCCCTCCACCGGAAAGTACCGCTGGTGCTCCTGCATGGCCGCCACCAGGATCGGCTGGGGAATGGCCAGCGCATCCGCGGGGAACGTCCCCATGACCGCCACGGGCGCCTCGACCAGGTCCGCCACCTCACCCAGCAGGTCCTCGTCCCACAGGACCCGGCCCCCCGCCTTGGTGGCCAGCCGGTCGGCCTGGGCGCGGATCAGCGCCTTGCGGGCCTCGCCGTCCACCATGATGCCGGCGCGCTTCAGGACCGGCAGGTAGTCAGCGGCACTGCGGACGGGCAGGGGCATGGGATGGACGAACCGCCGTCCCCGGGTGGCCGCCGCCGCCCGGACCTCGCCCACGGCGACCGGGAGAAGGTTCTTGCCATGCAGCGCCAGCAGCCAGCGAATCGGCCGGGCGAAGGCGCCCGTGCCCTGCGGCCAGCGCATGGACTTGGGCACCTCCAGCGCGCCGATGACGGCGGCCAGCGCGGGTGGAAGGACCTCGGCCGCAGGACGGCCCTTGATCCGGCTCGTGTGGGCCAGCCGGGGGCCTTTCTCGGACTCGATCCGGACGAGGTGCGCCACCGGCACACCGCACTTGCGGGCAAACCCCTCGGCCGCGGGCGTGGGCTTTCCGTCCGGCCCGAACGCCTGCGTCACCATCGGCCCGACCGACTCGACCTCGCGGTCCGACTGTCCGCCCGGAACCCCGCACAGGAGGATGGCCAGCCGCCGGGGTGTGGCGTAGACCGTGCACTCTCGGGCGGGGAGCGCCGCCTCGACCAGCGCCTTCTCCGCGCGCTCCCGCAATTGGCGGCGCAGGGAGGGCAGAAACCGGGCCGGAATCTCCTCGGTGCCGATCTCCAGCAGGAGGTCGGCAGCGGGCACCCGGCGGGTGGGCCTGGGGCGAGCCATTCTAGGCGACCGGACCCCGGCCATATTTCGCGTCATAGCCTTGCGCCACGGCGCGCGCCAGTGCACGCACCCGCAGGATGAACCGCTGGCGCTCGCCCACGCTGATCGCGCCCCGGGCGTCGAGCAGGTTGAAGGTGTGCGAGCACTTCATCACGAAGTCGTAGGCCGGCAGGACCAGGGGCGTTTCGGCCTCCAGAAGCTTTTTCGCCTCTCGCTCGTGGTCGTCGAAGTGGCGCAGGAGGGTCTCCGGGTCACTGCGCTCGAAGTTGTAGGTGGAAAACTCCTTCTCGGTGCGCAGGTGGACCTCGCCATACGAGGTGGTCTCGTTCCAGCGCAGGTCATACACGTTGTCGCAGTTCTGGAGATACATGGTGATCCGCTCCAGCCCGTAGGTGAGCTCCACGGGGATGGGGTCGAGCGCGATCCCGCCGAACTCCTGGAAGTAGGTGAACTGGGTGATCTCCATCCCGTCGCTCCAGACCTCCCAGCCCAGCCCCCAGGCGCCCAGCGTCGGCGATTCCCAGTCGTCCTCGACGAACCGCAGGTCATGGTCGAAGGGATCAATGCCCAGCGCCACGAGGCTTTCCAGGTACAGGTCCTGGCAATTCGCGGGCGCGGGCTTGAGGATCACCTGGTACTGGTAGTAGTGCTGGAGCCGGTTCGGATTCTCCCCGTACCGGCCGTCCGTCGGCCGGCGTGACGGCTCGACATACGCCGCTTTCCAGGGCTGGGGCCCGAGCGCGCGCAGGGCCGTCGCGGGGTTGAAGGTACCCGCGCCCTTTTCGAGGTCATAGGGCTGGACCAGCAGGCACCCCTGCTTCGCCCAGAACGCGTTCAGTCGCTCGATCACCTGCTGGAAGGTGAGGCCCTTGGGGCTGGTGGGGCGGTTCACGCGGGTGCCACCGCGGCGGACTCGGCCAGCAATCGCTCGGACGAGGGCAGGCGGCGATCCTGGTGCCAGCAAAGCAGGCGGTGCACCGCGCGCACCGCCGGCGCCGCGTCCTCGGACCGGGTGGCCCGCGGGGGGTCCGCCGCCGCCGCGCGCAGGGCGCGCACGGAAGCCGCCGTCAGGTCCTCCCCGGCCGCCCCGGAAGTGTCCGCACAGGGGGCGCACACCAGCCCGCCGGACCGGAACTCCAGCCTCCCCTCTCCCGCCGGCAGGCCGGTCCCGCACGCCGCGCATCCGTCCACCGTGAGCGCGTACCCCAGTGTCTGGGCCGCCCGCACGGAAAAGGCCAGCAGAGCCGGCACGGCATGCTCGGGTGTTTTCAGCGCCCGCAGGAACCGCTGCATGAGGACAAAGAGCCGCGGCTGGGGCTCGTCCTCCGGCAAGCTCGCATCAATCAGTTCCGCGGCGGCCTGGGCGGCGGCGAAGGCCCGGAAGTCCGTGGTCACCGCCGCGCATGGCTCAATCAACTCGGCACTGCGCACCAGGGCCAGGTCCCGTCCGTCCCGCTTCCACAGCAGGAAATGCGCGAGGTTGAGCGGTTCCAGGTGCCCCGCCAGCCGGCTCCCGGGTCGGCGGCATCCCTTGGCAACCGCCCGGATCTTCCCGAACCGGCGGGTGAACAGCGTGACGATCCGGTCGGCTTCCCCCAGGTCGCGTCGCCGCACCACCATCCCCTCGGACTTGACCAGCGCCATGGCGGGCTTGGTTCGGCCCCTACCGCTTCATCTGCATGGCGTTGACCTTGTTCTTCCGGATCACATCAATATTGAAGTAGGCCTCGGAGCACTGCGGACTGATCTCGATCTCCTTCTGGAACTCCTGAATGGCCATGTCGAATTGCTTGTTCTGGGCCAGCGAGTAGCCCAGGTTGAAGTGCAGGCGCTCCGCCCGGGGGAACTTCTCGATTCCCGCCTTGGCGATCTGATGCGCGTGCTCGTAATCGCCCTTCAGGATGTACCGGGTGGAGAGAAAGAGGTAGGCCAGCTCCTCGTTGGGGTTGAGCTCAAGCACCCGCAGGTAGGACCGGATCGCCTCATCGCCATAGTTGCCCTTCTCGTACAACACGCCGAGGCACATGTGCGCCTGATCGTTGCGGTTGTCCATCGCAACGAACTTCAGGAACTCCTGGATCCCCTCGGTGTAAGCCTTCTGGGAGAGGTACGCCATGAGGAGCCAGTGCAGGACGTACCGGTCCCGCGGATTGCGCTCGGCAAGGTCCCGGTAGGCCTCGATCAGCCGCGGCTGGCCCGCGGGGGGAACGCCCACCCGTCAGGCCCCCCCGTCAGACTTCAACCTGCACGTCCTCGCCGATCACCTGCGCGGGATAGGTGCGAATGCCGATATTGGCATTCACGGGCATCCTTCCCGTCGTCACATCGAACTCCCATCCGTGCCACGGACAGGCCACCACCGTGCCGGTCAAGGCCCCTTCCCCGATGGGGCCGCCCCGGTGCGGACAGGTGTTGGTGCAGGCATACACCGCGCCCCGGACCCTGAACAGGGCGATCTCCCCGTCATCAAGGGGAACCACGACACCCTCACCTTCCTTCACCTGGCCCGCGGTAGCCACCGTCCTCCACATCCCCATGAGCGTTCATCTTTATAACATACCCATTCCGGGCCCGTCCCGGGCCCCTCTGTCACGGGAGCGGTGAACGAGGGACAGGTTGCGAAGGGCGCGTGAACTATCGCTGGGCGCGCGTCGTCGTCGAACCGGAAAATGTAATCCGGTCCCAAAGAAGCGCGAGGCCAAAGAGCCCGAGGAAGACCAGCCCGGCGAACACCACACCCTGCTGAACCGTGATATCCATGTTTCCCTACCTCCCGCGCTTCTGCTTGTCGTGCTTCAAAGCTTCCGATTTCACGAATGCCAATCCTGCGGCCAACAACGATCCAGCCACTCCAATGCCCGCCACCAGTCAGGAGACCGAACGCTCCTCCCCGGGCCGTGGAATCAGGAAGGCCAGGATGGCACCAACCAAAACCAGCTTGGGCGCACTCAGCAGGAGATCAGATACCTTGTCGTTCTGATGCTGATTGAGATTGTTGAGGGTCATCTGAAAGACTATCCTAACATTCGGATGGACATCATGAAGGCGTGTCCCCAGCGGGAATCGAACCCGCATTACCACCTTGAAAGGGTGATGACCTGACCGTTAGTCGATGGGGACGTTTGCGATCATCTTATCAAGGCAGGTGAAACCAGTTGAAGGCGCTTGGCGCAGTGCGGAGAATGGCCGCCGTGGACTGCCACGCGAGCGCGACGAGCGTGGCGCCGACGAATGCCGACCCGGCCCGAGGAAAGCCCAGGCCCCGCGCCATCCGGTCGAGCCCCGCCAGCCAGGCCAGCAGGAAGGGCACGAGCACGGTGATCGCCAGCCGACCGGAGGTGAGGTACGGGTACGCCGGGGAGGGATAGACCAGCCCGCTGAAATCGGTCGTCAGCGAGAAGAGGGCCATGGCGGCGGCCATGACTCCGAGGGCGGTCCAGGCCAGGCCCTCGAGGATCCGGCGGGGATCCCGTCGGTTCCGCGGTGCGAGCCAGACGCCGAGCATCGCGCAGACGGTGGTCACCATGACGAGGACCCCGGCGGCCCCCCGACCGGGCAGGCGACCGTGCCAGAAGGTCTCTCCCAGCCAGAATGAGACGAGAAGGTCGCGGGTGAACACGGCCGCGCCTGAGGGACGCAGGATCGGATGAGCCAGGGACTCCGCCCACGGCGCCCGCGTCATGCCACGAGTTCCCCGGACTTTCTCCTCAAGGCCTTGTTCCGTCGCGGCGACTGGTCCTCCGCCGCGCATCCAGGCCGCAATGGGGAGCGCCGTCACGGCCACGGCCAACGCCGCGTTCAGGATCAATGGCGCCCGGCGGGAACCCCGTCCCGCCCGGATCGCGGCCACGATGGGGAGCAGAAGGATGACGCCGGCCACGGGAACGGCGGCGATCTTGGTCAGGACGGCCGCCGCCAGACACGCGGCACCCGCAATCGTCTCCGTGGGAGCGGGGCCGCACGGGCGGAGCCCACGGGCCAGAAGCCAGAATCCCCCCCCGCCCCAGAGGGCCATCAGAGGATTGTTGCCCACGAACATGAAGATGTCCTGGGGCAGAACGGCAAGCACCGCGGCCATCCCTTGCGACACGAGGGGGCGATCCGGGTACCACTCCCGGGCTGCGGCGGCCGCCACAACCATGACCGCGAGGTAGATAAACACATTCAACAACCGCACCCAGTAGACCAGTCGGCATCCCGCCTGACCCAGCGCTTCCCCGATGCGCATCCAGGCTCCCGCCACCGCGTAGTAGACGGGCGGCTCGAACGACTCGGCGTTCCCGATCGCCATCACATCGGCGACCACGACGCCCGCGGGGTGAATCCGTCGCCAGGACGGTTCCTGCTGGCCAACGAAACGGGCCTGGGCTTCGCGCATGACATATTCCCAGGATTCACACTCCACGAAGACCGCTGCCGTGGCGGGCAGCAGCCGCCGGCGCCCCTGAGGTGCCGCGTGGCGCGCATACCGGACCACCATGTCGAAGTGTAGATGCTCGTCCAGCGGCCCGAAAACCGGGAAGGACGCCAGTCCGAGGAGGAGCCGGACGGCAGCCACCCCCATGCAGGCAGCCAGCCAGGCCCGCCTCATGCCAGAAACTGCTTCGCCTCAACTGCCCCGCGGCCGGCCAGGGTGGTGGCCGCGGACCAGGACCGGGCCGAGAGTCCTGCCGGCTGGATCCAGGATTCGTAGGCGGCCAACACCGCCTGCGCGGCGGCGGCGGTCAGCGGTACCTCGGGCTCAAGCCCTTCGCGCGCCGCAACCCGGAGCAGGCCCCGCTTGACCAGATCGGAGGCCGCCGGAATGGCCAGGTCCATCAGCTCCTTGCGGGAAAGTCGGCGGGCACCGGAGGCGAACCGGTCCTTCTCGACCTCGTTGAGGACCTCCCAGAGGTCGTAGGCCTCGTCAAGGCAGAATCCCAGCATCACATGCTTGAGGTCACCCGGATTGCCGTCGGTCATGGCTTCGCTCCCCTGACTTCATGATGCCACCCCGCCGCCCGTCCCGCCACCGCCGGTCACGGGCATGGCATATTTCTCGCCATGGGTCGATGGCTCCGGCGAATCGGGTGGGGGTGACGGGACTGCTCGCCGTCCTGGTGATCATCCTCGCGACCGGTCTGGCGTGGGGCTCGTGGAAGTTCAACCGGGCACTTCTAGCTCCCGGACGTCAGGGAAGATGGAACCAGTTGACGGGACTGGCCATCGCCTGCAGAACGAATCCCACCGACCGGAATGAAAGCGCGAGCGCCGTGACCCCCACCAGGATGGCTCCGCCCCGGGGCCACCCCACCCTCCGGGCCAGCCGGTCCAGTCCCGAAACCCAGGCGAACAGGAACGGCAGGAGCGTCCCCATGGCCAACCGGCCCGACGTCAGGTACGGATAGGCCGCGGACGGATACTCTGACCGGCTGAAATCATGGGTGACACTGAAGATGGCGAGAATAAGGGCCATGACGACGACCGCCGCCACCGCAACACCTTCCATCAGCCACCGGGCATCCCGGCGCCCCGCGCCGGGGAACGCGGCGGCCGGGAGTGCCGCGAGGGTCGTGGCCACGACCACGGCGCTCGCGATGCCACGAACCGGCGGAGCCCCGTGCCAGTACGCCTCCCCCAGCCAGAACGACGACAGGAAGTCCCGAATGAACAGGCTGGTACCGGTCCAGGTCAGCAGGGGATGCGCCAGGGCGCGGGACAGCGATGCCGGTTCGATGCGGGCGGTGAGGAGCTTCTCGACCACCGCTCCGGCCACGCCCCCCGGGGAGGCCGCCCACCAGCGCCACGCGAGGACGGGCAGGAGGGCACCGGCCCATGCCAGGGCCGCGATTCCCAGGGCGCGATGGCGGCCGGGGCCGGGGGTGGCACGGATCACTCCCATCACCGGCAGGGCCAGGAAGACCCCGGCGATCGGGATGGCAACCAGCTTGGTGAGCATGGCGAGGGTGAGGCACGCCCCCCCCAGAGCGGCCGAGAGCCGCGGCCATGGCCGCTGGCGCATCGGCCGTGCCATCAACCAGAATCCGGTGCCGGCCAGCAGGGCCACCGGGGCATCGTTGGTCATGAACACGAAGCAGTCCTGGGGCAGGACGGCCAGAAGCAGGATGACCCCCCGGCCGACGTGGACACGATCGGGGTACCAATCCTTCGTCAGCGCCGCCGCCACCAGGATGATCGCGAGATAGAAGGGGACATTGAGCCAGCGCACCCAGTACGCCAGCCGACATCCGGATCGCCCGGTCCGTTCACCGAGCCGGAGCCACGAACCGGCAAGGAGGTAGTAGACCGGCGGCTCGAGGAATTCACGATTGAGCGCCCGCGACCACCCGGCAACAATGGCCGCCCGGGAAGGAGGGGTCCGGAACAACCGGGGCTCCTCGAGATACTCCCGGGACCCGCACTCCGCGAAGATCACGGCGGATTCCCCCAGAAACCGTTCCGAGCCGGCCTGATGTCGCGCCGCCTTGAGCACCATGTCAAAGTGGTGCTGCTCATCCACCGGACCGAACAGCGGTGCGGCATCCATGGCGGCGACCAGGCGAAGGCCCGCCACCACCAGGGCGGCACCTAGGAAGGCCCGTGAAAGGTCGGGTGGGGTGGGCCGGATCACCGGCGGCAGCGGTAGACGAAGGCCGGGGGGATGTTGCGCCAGACCACCCGGGACCGGGTGACGAAAGAAAAATGGTCGCCCAGCATCCGCCGG
>JAHFSL010000102.1 GCA_023265785.1 Candidatus Coatesiibacteriota bacterium
GCCCGCCGCCTCGCCGCGCGCCCGGAGCCGCTCCAGGAACCGGGCATGCAACCGGCGTTTCAGGGACCGGAAGGCCGGCGTCCGAAAGGCCTCGGCGGAAGCCGGCTCCTCCGGGTTTCCGGGCTGCGCACCTTCCGCGGCCAGCAGGGCACCGACCCGACCCAGCTCGGCGGCGAAGCCCGACCGCGCCCCCTCTGCCACGGGAGGTGCGCCCCGCATCTGGGCCTCCGGCACCTCGGCGGTCTCGGGGCATGCCGCGGCCACCCCCAACCCGTCCAGCGCCTCGCCCCAACCCCGCGTGTCGGGCGCACCGCGGCCATCGCGGGGAATGCGATTGGCGATGGCCACCACCGACCGCGCGATGGGCCGCAGGGCCGTCGCCAGGGCGCGGGTCCGTCGCAGGGAGGGCGGATCAGGGGCGAAGACGATGGCCACGATGGCGGCGCTCCGCGCGGCGGCTTCCAGCCCGGGATCTAATGGACCGCCCTGCCAGGCGCCGCCGTCCACCACCACCCGGGCCCACCGGGTTGCGGCCAGCGACAGGAGGCGGGCCGTGTCCGGGCCCGCCCACGCACCCGCGTCCGGCCGGAGCAGGGACAGCCGGGGGCCCGCCGGCCATGCGGCACCCTCGAGCAATTCCGGCGTCAGCGCACCCAGCTGGTCGCGCAACGGGGTCATGGCTGGTTGGCCCTCGGCCGTCCCCGCGAACCAGAGCGCCAATTCATCCCCCGCGTGGCCGGGCAGGGGCAGGAGGACGGTCGCGGCATCCCGGGCGCAGGCGGCGGCCATTCCGGCGGCCACGGCTGTGGTGCCTGCGCCCCCTTTCGCCCCGACCAGCAGGATCACGCGGCCCCCACCGGCCGCGGCGGCCGCCACGCTACCCCGCCGTGCCGGCCAGGCCGGTGGTGAAGGTGGGCGTCAGGAAGATGACAAGTTCCGTCTCGATGGTTTCAATCCGTGTATGCCGGAAGAACCAGCCCAGGAGCGGGAGGTCCGAGAGGACCGGCAGGCCCGAGGTGATCCGGGCCTCGTCGGTCTGGATCAGCCCGGCGATGATGACTGTCGCCTTGGGCGCCAGTTCGACATCAGTCTCGGCCCACCGCGTTTTGAGTCCGGGCATGTAGGTGCCATTGGGCAGGGTGACGGCGGTGGCCACATCCACCGTAGAGGCCTCCGCCCGGACATGGGTGAAGATATTGTCGTTCCTCCGCTCGGGCTTCACAGCCAGCTTCACGCCGTACTCCTTCCAGGCCACCGAGGTATGCCCCTGCGTGTCCTGGGAGACGACCGGGATTTCCCCGCCCACCAGGAAGTTGGCCTGCGCGCCCGAGACCGCCAGGAGCTTGGGCTTGGCGAGGAGCTTTCCATAATTATTATTCTGCATCAGCCGGACAAAGGCGTCCACGCGGCCGCGATCGAACACGCCCAGCGTGGAGATCTTCGACGAGGCCGCCTCCACCGCCTCGGCGGGCGACACCGGAGCGGAGGTCCCGGGCGCACCCTCGAGCAGGCGTTGCCAGTCCAGCCCGACCTTGGTCAACTTGCTCTTGTTGACCTCGACGACCTCGACATCTATCTGGATCAGGTCGGCCGGCGCGGCGGCCGCGGGGCCCACCAGGACGGCCGCGAGGACCAGCCCCACGGCGCTCACCGCTTGCGCACCTCACCGTCGTCACCGGCAGCCGGGCGAACCGCCCGACCCACCACCGCCGCCAGCGGCACCCGCTCGCGGTCACCCGGCGCCCGCAGGGCCAGCTTGAGCCGGGCCACAAGTTCCAGGTGGGCCAACTGTGCCGCCTCGTACGGGGAGGCCGCGAGCGTAACCGTGTCGGCGGGGGGCGTCAGCAGGCCGCCGGCGTCGGCGACCTCCGGCTTTGCCGTGAAGGACCGGCCGACCGCGAGCACCGGAGCCGCCTGCATGAGGGCGAAGGTCCGGGGCGCCCCGCCCTCATCCGCGGTCACGAGGACATCCACGAGATCGCCCGGCTTCAGCAGGCCCGCCACGCCGCCGGCCGCGTCCACCGCGATGGCGATGGCGCGCTTGCCGGGCGGCACCGCGAGCGCCAGCGCCACCCCGGTCGTCGCCAGCTTGTTGGCCAGAATCTGCTCTCCCGGGGCGATCGGCGCCACCGCGACCTGGCCCTCGGCCTCCTTGGCCTCCCGCAGGGCCCCGGGCTGGATGAACGCGCGGGGAATCTGCCTCACCTCAATCGAGGCGGCATCCACGCGCGCCCCGGCGGCCAGGTAGGTGACCGCCACGAGGGCGGGGGCGGGGGCCGACAGGTTGCGCAGGGCTCGCTCCTGGGAGGAGAAATATCCCCACGCGAGCACGGCCGCCAGCCCGCCGGCCGTCATGGCCAGCGTGAGGGACCGGCGCGGCGTCACGACCGCGTTGCCAGCACGAGGAAGAGCGCGCCGTCCGGCTGGGCCAGGGCGCGCAGGGCGACATCGGGCGCGCCCGGCCGCCACGCGGCGAGGGAAGCCGGGTCCGTGCGCGTCACCCGCCAGCCCGCGGCCGGCAGGCGCCGCCCGGCCTCCGCGACGACCTCCTCTGCGCCAGCTGCCGTCCGGTAGCAGGCGGCCTCAAAACCGACGCCCCGGAGGTGGAGCAGGCGGTGCGCGGCCGCCAGCCGCGGCCACCCCGCGGGCTCCCGACCCGGGGCATCGCCGCCGGCGGGGCCGGCCCACTGCGGCCGCCGGTCAAACCACGCCGCGGCGGCAACCTGGCCCGCGCCATCGGGTACCGCAAGAATCAACCACCTCGCGCCCAGGCGGAAGGCCCGCAGGCGGACCGCGCCTGCGGGCACGGCAAGCAGCCGGCCCGGCACCGCCGCGGCGGACCACCCCGCCATTTCGATGCTGGTGGCGAGGGTCATGGCGACCCCGCCGGCGGCCCAGACCGCGAACTGGGCCGTCACGCCATTGATCTCGCCCTCGCCGGCGAAGACCGGTTCCATGCCATCGGCCGGGAACGGCGGCGCCCATGCGCACCGGGCACCGTCCGGAAGCATCATCGCCATCAGCAGGGCGAGTTTCCCGAGGCGCCGCCTCATCCGTGCGCACCCCCACCGGTTTTCACGCCGAGTCCGTCCTTGATCCACGCGGCCGGCGACTTCCAGGTCCCGATCAGGCACGTCGAGGTGCAGGTCACCGGCAGGTAACCGCCCACCAGCCAGCCGCCGCCGGGGAGGAGGCGGAACAGGGGGGCACTGACGGGCACGAGCGCGCGGCCGGTGACCGGCGTGCCGGGCGTGGCCACCCGGCCGAGGCGGGCGAGGAGGCCGCCGCCCGTCCCTGCGGGCGCGCCGCCCGCTGCCGCGGCACCCACCGTCACGGTGAGCGTGGCGCGGGGCGACAATCCGGCAGCCCGGGCATAGACCTGCGCGGCGGCATTGAGGTCAGCCGCCGTCATGCCGCCGGCGGCCTCGCGCATCACCCCGTGCGCCACCAGCGCGACCTGGTATCTGGCGCGGGCCAGGGAGGCGACGGTCACGATCCCGAACAGGAACGCCAACGCCAGCGGCAGGAGGAGAACAAATTCCACCAGCGCTTGTCCCCGCTCGCCGGGGCGCCGGCCGGAACGATGCAACCGCTTCATGACCGGCGCCATTATTGCGGCTCCCCCGCATTCCGTCAAGACCTGCACTTTCACCAGGTCCATCCGGAGGCAGGTGCTACGATGCAGGCGTGAAAGCCATGGTCCTGTCGATCGTCATGCTCCTGGGCCGGGAGAGCGTGGCGCTCCCCGGCCCGTCACCGCTCGGCGGTGACGACCCGTTTGCCGCGCTCTCGGCCACCGCCGGGGTGGACGCCCTCCTGCTGACGGCCGGCGTTCTCGCAGCCAAGCCGGGCCTGGGTGCCTCGCCTGGTGCGCGGATCGCCTTCCTGGCCGCCGGCGCATCCCTCTCGGCCACCTCAGTGGAAGCGCTGGAGGCCGCGGTCACGGCCTCCCCTTACGACGCCTCCGGCCGGGGACTGCTCATCGCCTTCTATCTTCTGCATGACCGGGAGGCCCTGCGGTTCCGGATGACGCGCCGGGAGCATGTCATGTGGCTGATCTCCCACCTGCCGGCCGCGGCGGAGGCCAGCGACGGGTTCGCCCGGTTCGTGGCCGCCCGGGACGGGGCCGATGCGGTGGAGGGGGCCAGGGCGGCGTGGCTCCAGCAGGTGGAGAGCCATCCCGGGAGCACGACCATCCTGGATCATGCGGCGGCCTTCCATGCCTGGAGCGATCCGGCGCTGGCCGAGTCCTGGTGGCGCGCCGCCGAACCGCTTGATCCCGGCAACTGGCACTGGGCGGAGCGGATCGGCTGGGTCCGAATCGGCGCGGCCCGCCGGGCCCGCGAGGAAGGCTCCCGGTATGCCGAAGCCTCCAAGGCGCTGGAGGCTTACCAGCGCGCCCAGCGGCTGGCCACCCTCCGCGAGGACCGGCTCACCTTCCAGGACCGGGCCGCGTGGGCCGCCTGGTTCGTCAAGGCCGATGAGAAGGCCGCGCGCTGGGCCGGCGAGCTGATCAAGGAAACCCCGGTCACATCGCCCCAATACATGAATGCCATGCACCAGGGGTGGACGATCCTCGGGCTCGTGGCGTTGCGCGGCAGGCATCCGGCGGAAGCCGAAACCTGCCTGGCCAAGTCCGCCGATCTCGGGCCTCCCGGCGACCGGGGCCGGGCGCTGGATTTCCGGCTGGACCTGGCCCGCGACCTGCTGGCCCAGGGCCATCCCACGGCGGTGGCCGGGTTCCTCGAGGCGCTGGCGCGCTATCCCCGCCCGGGCCGCCCCAACAAACTGGCCGGCTGGCGCGAGGCGATCGGCCGCGGCGAATCCCCCGTCCTGGGGGACTCGATCTACTGACCTTTGGGCGTGGGGGCGACCGGCGTCGCTGAAGCGCCTGCGGGCCCGATGTGCGGGAGCGCCGGCGGCACATACGGCTCGGCGGTCGTGGTGCTGGCCGCGGGGGCCGGCAGGATGGGCGTCGCGGGGGTCGGCGGAGCCGGCGGCGCCTCGATGGTCAGCTCAATGTCCGCCGAGGTCGGCCCCTTCCAGCGTGTCCGGTACGGATCCACGGTCACGATCCGGAACACATAGGCGCCGGACGGCAGGCCCAGCAGGGCGTAGGAGGCCTCCTCGATGGGCCGGTCGGTCAGCTGGAAGAATTCCGCATCGTCGGCCTTGCGCACCCAGACCTGGTAGGCGGGACCCGCGCCCTTCCAGGTCAGTACCGGTTCGCCGGCCTGCTGGACCAACTGGACGCGACCAAGCTGGACCGCGGTGGATACCCCGCCGAACTGCATCCCGAGCGCAAACCGGTTGGAGGAACCCAGCTCGCCCGAGGAGACCATCGCGTAGTCGAGCTTGAAGAGGATGGTCTTCTGGAACCAGGTGAACGGGTGCCGCACGCCCACGCCCAGCGACGGCCCGCCCAGCGCCCCGCCCCCGTGCCAGCCGCCGCGCACCTGCATCAGGTCGAAGGCGGTGATCTCCACGCCCAGCGCGATGCTCATGGCGGTATCCACGGCCAGCCGGGTGTCCAGCGCCCAGACCATGTGGAAATCCTTGCCCAGCACGGTCGCGTAACTGGTGCCCACCGCCCAGGCAAGCGGGAGGAGCCGCCCCTCGCCCGCCAGCGCACCCAGGTTGTCCACGAGCGTGCCGACCCGCAAGCCCTCCACGGGGGTGTCCCACAGCGCGCCGCCGGTGATCCCGACGCCCACCAGCGTGCCCCCCGACAACTGCTGGAAGGTGAACTTGGCGGCCGCACCGCCCTTGATCCGGTCCAGCCCGAAGAGCGGCGGCAGGGCCGAACCCCAGCCGGCCGTGAGGAAGAGGTCCTGCGGCGAGGACTGGCCGAAGAGGCCGCCGTACATCCCGTCCGTCCGTTCCAGCGTGCGCGGCAGGTTGCCATAGCTCAAGAGGTTGAGCGATCCGGCCACGGTGCCCAGGACCCCGATCGGCTGGCCGTAGGCCATGACCTCATAATTGGTGTCGGCGAGGTACTGGGTGTGCATGAAGGAAAGGTCGGGCGCGGTAATCGACGCCAATCCGGCGGGGTTCCAGTACAGCGCGGACAGGTCGTCAGCCAGCCCCGCGAACGCCCCGCCCATCGCGGCCGGTCTGGCTCCCGCGGGCAGTTTGAGGCCGATGCCGCCCGTGGTGCCGGGGCCCCCCGCCATGGCCGGCGCCGCCGCCAGCACCAGGACGAGCGCGAAATCAGTCCTTAACTTCAAGTTTCCCCACCTTGATGCCGCCCTTGGGCGGCTCGAGCACGTAGAAGTACACGCCGGACGCCACGCGGCCGCCCGACTCATTGCGCCCATCCCATTCTGCCACCCCGTTGCCATCCGCCGCCACGCCGGCCGTCAACTCGCCCGCCGCCGTGTAGATCCGTATCTTCGTATTCCCGGGCAGGCGCCGGAATTTGAGCGTTCCGCCCTGCGCCGTCTTGAAATCAAAGGGCAGGGGGTAGATTTCCGCCTCGGCCACCGAGGCGCCCGACTCGACAATCGTAACCGCATTGGAGGAGGTGGCCCCCACCGCCGCCCCGTTGGAGGAGGCCACCGCTGTGGTGAACACGACGGTCCCGCCCCGGGTGGCGTGGTAGTCCCAGGTGAAGGACGCCGACTGCCCCGCCACCAGCGAGGCGACCGATGCGGGCGTCGGGCCGGAATCCAGTACGATCCCGCCGGACCCCGAAACGGCGGGCGCGACCGGCGTCACCGCAGTCGCCGGCCCCACCCCCGTGCTCTTGACCGTCAGGACCACCCGGATCACCTGGCCCGAGTTCACGAAGCCCGGCGAGGCCGCGTGGCTGACGAAGGAGAGGGCGGGTACGCCGAAGACCAGGGTCGTGGACACCGTGGCCGCTGCCAGTGATGTCCCGCCCGCGCAGGTCGTTCCGACAACGGTCGCCGTGAATGAAACCGGCCCACCCCCTGTCGCGGAGAAGGTCCAGGAATAATCAAACGAGTTTCCAGCCGCAAAGCTGTGGCCCCCCGTTGAGGAAGCGGTGAGCTGAAGAATTCCAGCCCCTGGCCCGATGGCCAATGTTGGCTGAGATCCCACGACCAGGGCACCACCTGTATTGGTCACCGCCAGGACAACCGTGAACAGCGTTCCCTGTCCGACCAGCGTCGGCGCCGAGAGCGATGCCGCCAACGAACCTGGAATCCGCACATTGGTCGGCGAGGGCGCGGCGGGGCCCGAGACGGATAGCCCAGAGTGGGCATCGGTCGCGGTCGGCGTGGCCGTCAAGACCACGGACCCGGCGGAGGAACCCGTGAATGTCCAAGTGTAGGTTTGTGATGCACCGGGCGCCAGTGTCCCCCCTGCTGCGGGGGTCGGCCCGGCGGTCATGGATGCCCCACCGGTGCCACCGGTCACCGCGGGCGCGGGAGCCGTCACACCGACCGCATCCGCCCCGCCTGTGTTCGTCACGGTGAGGGTGACGAGGAAGGTCTCGGTCGGACAGGCGAACGGCGGATCGAATGCGGAGGGTCCAAACGAGGCCAGCGCGGCTGAAAGTCCAGCCGGGGCGGTGATGACGATGGATGCCGGCGCCGCCGCCACCGTGGCTCCCGCAACGCAGGTGCCCCCCACGCCCGTGGCGGTGAACGCAAGAGAACCGGCTCCCGCCGCGGAGTAGGTCCAGGTGAAGGTGGCCGACGCACCGGCAGCCAGCGAGGCGATGGGTGACGGCGCGGTCTTGAGCGTAGCCAGCGGTCCGCCGGCGTCCACGCTCAAGGTCGCCGTGACCGCAGTCACGACGGCCCCGCCCGTGTTGGTCACGGTGAGCCGGACCTCGAACCACTGGCCG
>JAHFSL010000505.1 GCA_023265785.1 Candidatus Coatesiibacteriota bacterium
TATCAAGAAGCACGGCTACTCCTTCTCGGACGGACCGCACGGCGAGAAGGGCCACCGGATGGCGTTTGTGGACGGCCCGGAGGGCTACGAGTTCGAAATCATCGAGAGGTCGTAACCTCTCGATGCCGCTCAAACTGGTTGTCTTCGACCTGGACGGCACGCTGGCCGACACGGCGAAGGACCTGGCGGATTCGGTCAATGAATTGCGTCGCGTCCTGGGCCTGCCCAGGGTGACGATCAGCAAGGTTTCTCTGCATGTCGGTCAGGGTGTCAAGCACCTCCTGCGCCGCATGGTACCCGCCCTGCCTGCCGCCGTGCGCCTCAATCATCCCGATCTCTATGGCGAGTTCACCCGGATCTACATCCGGCGGTGCACCCACCGGACCAAGCTCTACCCCGGGACGCGCGCCGTCCTCCGGGCCATCCCCCGCGGCATGGTTCTGGCGGTCGCCACCAACAAGCTGGGCGCCTTGAGCCGGACTATCCTGCGGCGGCTGGGCGTCGCGGACCGGTTCAAGAAGATTATCGGCGGCGACGACATGCGCATCCGCAAGCCCCACCCGGCAGTCCTGCTGGACCTCATGCGCCGCTACCGCGCCCGCCCGCGGGAAACCCTCATGGTCGGGGACAGCCGGTTCGACATGGAGTGCGGCCGGCGGGCGGGGGTCCGGCTGTGCGCCTGCACCTGGGGCTTCGGATCACGGGCCGAACTCAAACGATGGCAACCCGACTATACGATCCGGTCCATTGCCGGACTGACCGCGGTGATCCACAACTTCCTACCCCGGGAGTCGTAGCGGGGCGCGATTCTCGTCAGGCGCTGTAGATCATCCGGCGGGTCATGCCGCCGTCCACGATCAATTGCTGGCCCGTAACGAATCCCGCCTCGGTCGAGGTCAGGTACCGGCAGGCGGCCGCGATGTCCTCCGGCTTTCCCACCCGGCCCGCCGGATGCTGGGCGTGATCGGCGCGGGTGACGGTCGTGCGATGGCGGTCATACCGCCAGCCGTCGGTGACAATCCAGCCCGGGAGAATGGCATTGACCCGGACCTTCCCGGCCAGGGTCACCGCCAGCGCATGAGTCAGAGCCAACAAGCCGCCCTTGGAGGCCGAATACGGCTCAGTATCGGGCTCCGACTGGAGCGCCCGGCTCGAGGCGATATTGATGATGCACCCGCGGGTCTTTGTCAGGTGCGGGGTGGCCGCCTGGGCGGCGAGATAGGGCCCGCGCAGGTTGACGTTCAGGACCCGGTCCCACTCCGACCGGCGCCGGGTGGCGAAAGGTTCTCCCGACCCGATCCCGGCGTTATTGACGAGCACATCCAGCCGGCCGCACCGGCGCACCGCCTCCCGCACCATGCGGTTCACATCCCCCGGCTTCCCCACATCCGCCCGGATGAATTCCGCCGTAAAACCCTTGGCCGCGAGCTCCCTGCACCGCCGTAGACCTGCCTTCATGTTCACATCGGCAATCACTACCCGCGCCCCGCCGTCCGCGAAGGTCGCCGCGATGCAGGCCCCGATCCCCTCCGCCGCCCCCGTGACGAGGACAACGGAGTCGGTCACACCCGGACTTCTTTTTTTGCGGCCTGGGAGCGGTAGATGCCGTCCAGGATGCGCTGGGCCATGAGGGCCTGCTCGCCGGGAACCGGCGAGGGGCCACCCGCGCGGATGGCCCGGGCGAAGGCCCGGATCTCTTCGGTATGCGACTCCACCTCCGGCAGGCGGACGGGCGTCACATCCAGCAGGGTCTTCTGCTTTTCGGTGTAGATCTTGAACGGGCTGGTCGTGGCGCCGCCCTTGGTGCCCATGAGCGAGACATTCCAGACATCGTCGCTGATGTGCGCGGACCAGGAGGCCTCCAGCGCCAGCGTCGAACCGTTCTTAAACCGGACGAATCCCACGCCCATGTCCTCGACCGTGTACTTCTTGGGGTCCCACTCGCCCCACGGCATGAAGATGTCGCCGCGCGTGCCGAACTTCGTGTAGTGCGCACCGGAGACCGAGACCGGCTCGGGATGGCCCATCAGCCACAGCGCCAGGTCGAGCAGATGGACGCCGATGTCGGCCAGCGGCCCGCCGCCCGACATGTCCTTGCGGATGAAGACGCCCCAGCCCGGCACGCCGCGGCGGCGCAGGGCCAGCACGCGGGTGAAGTAAACCTGCCCCAGGTCGCCACCCTTGATGAACCCCTTGAGCCGCTGGGACTCGGTGGTGAAGCGGTTGTTGAGCCCGATCATCAGCAGGCGGCGGGCGGCTTTCGCGGCCCGGCACATGGCGGCACCCTGCACCGCATTCATGGCAATGGGCTTCTCGCAGAGCACATGCGCGCCGGCGCGCAGGGCGGCGATGGTCGGCGCCATGTGGAACGCATTCGGCGTGCAGACCGAGACGACATCGGGATTCACCTCGCGCAGCATCTTGCCGTAGTCGGTGTAGACCCGGCTCACATTGAATTTCTTCGCCGCGTCCCGCGCGGCCTGCTCGCGCGCATCACAGCAGGCCACGATCTCCGCCCCTTCGGTCTTCTGCCAGCCTGGAAAATGGCACGACTGCGCAATCC
>JAHFSL010000103.1 GCA_023265785.1 Candidatus Coatesiibacteriota bacterium
TCCTCGCCAAACCAGCCCGCGCGCGCCGGGTCCGCCAGCAGGCCGGCCGCCGCAGAGGGCGCCACCTCGGCCCCCAGCCGGCGCATCAGCGCGTCGCGCAGTTCCTCCTGGACCTCTCCCAGCAATTCCTCCGGGGAGCGGCCGGACTCGAGCAATTGATCAAGCAGGACCAGGCCCCCCCTCACTTCACGGTCCTTGAGCGCTGTCAGGAACCGCTCGACCCACTCGCTCTCGACCAGCCCGAGGACCTGCCGGACGGCCGCGGCGGTGACCCCACCCCCCGCGAACGAGGCGACCTGCTCGAGCAGGGTCTGGGCATCGCGCATGGCCCCGCGCGCCGTCCGGGCCAGCAGGGCCAGCGCGGGCTCCTCGACCTGGAGACCCTCCGCCTCGGCGATGGCCTTGAGCCGCGCAATGATCGTCGCGGGGCCCAGCGGCCGGAAATCGAATCGCTGGCACCGCGACAGGATGGTGGGCAGGAGGTCCACCGCGTCCGTGGTGGCCAGGATGAACATGACGTGCGGCGGCGGCTCCTCCAGGGTCTTCAGGAGCGTGTTACTGGCCCCCGGGGTCAGCATGTGCACCTCGTCCAGAATAAAGACCTTCTTGCGGGCCCGGGCCGGGGCCAGCCGGACGATTTCCCTTAAGTCCCGCGCCTCGTCAATCCCCCGGTTGGATGCGGCATCAATTTCGATGACATCCATCGAGCGGCCGGAGAGAATATCCTTGCAGGTCGGGCACTCCCCGCATGGCACCGGGCCTGCCCCCTTTTCGCAATTGATCGCACGGGCCAGGATGCGCGCGCAGGTGGTCTTGCCCACACCCCGCGGACCGGTGAACAGGTAGGCATGGGTGGTCTTGCCCTGGGTCAGCGCGTTGGTCAGGGTCTGGACAACATGGGGCTGGCCGGCCACGTCGGCAAAGGTCCGCGGCCGCCAGGTCAGCGCGAAGGCGCGGCGATCCGTCACCGGGCCCCGCCCGCGACCTGCCGGATCCCGTGCAGGGTGAGGTCCGGCTCGATGCGCTTCAGCAGGCGGGCATGGGGCACCACGAGCGGGGCCGCGCCCCCGGTTGCAATGACCGGGGGCCGCTCGCCCAGCTCCCGGAACACCCGTTCCAGCAGGCCATCCACCAGCGCGGCCGCGCCAAACACCGCCCCGGACCGCAGGCTCTCCCCCGAACTGCGCCCCACGGCGGCGCGCGGGGCCTCGGCGGCGACCTGGGGCAGGCGGGCGGCACGGCGGAACAGGGATTCCAGCGCCAGCGCGGGGCCGGGGGCGATTGCCCCGCCCAGGTAGACCCGGCGGCGATCCACCACATTGATCGTCAACGCCGTTCCGAAATCGGCCACGATCACCGGGGCCCCCACCAGCCGGAGGGCGGCCGCGGCATCCGCGAGCCGGTCCGCCCCGACATCGGAGGGGGGCTGGTAGCCCACGGTGAACCCCAGCCGCGACCGGTGGTCCACCACAACCGGCGCCCGCCGGAACAGCCGGACGCAGGCCTCCCGGAGGGCGGGGTCCAGGGCGGGCACCACGGAGGCCACCGCGCACCCGGTCACCGAACGTGCGGACCGCCCCAGGAGGCCCCCCAGCGCCAGCGCCAGTTCGTCGGCGGTCCGGCGCGGATCGGAGGACAACCGCCAGGCGCGGACGAGCGCGGCGCCCCGGAAGAGGCCGAGTTTGAGGTGGGTATTGCCGAGGTCGAGCGCCAGAAACATGATCGGTTCGCGCGTATTATATCGCCCGTCAGCCCCCGCCGGGCCCCGACAGGAGCGAAACGTCGCCGACGAGCAGGCGGTGGACGGTGCCGGAGGGCAGGCGCAGGAGAAGCGCGCCATCGTCATCCAGGCCGCGCACGGTCCCCTCCAGGACCCGGTCGTGCGCCTGCACGCGGACGATCCGCCCGGCCATCGGCATCAGGGCGCGCGCCTCGGCCACCAGCGGGGCCGGCCCGCGCCGGAGCAGGACGCTGTACCGTGCGTCCATTTCCGCCAGGATGCGTGCGAGGAGCCCAACGCGCGCCACGCGGCGCCCTGCCTCCGCCGACAGCGAGGTCGCCACGCTCCGGAGGTCCTCCGGGAAGGCGGCGCGGGGCAGGTTGACGTTGATCCCGACCCCGATGACGGCATGCCGAATGGTTCCGCCCTCAATCGAGCATTCCGTCAGCACTCCCCCAACTTTTCGACCCTCCAGCAGAAGGTCATTGGGCCACTTGAGCGCCACCGGAAGTTTGAGCCGCGCCCGGACCGCCCGGGCCACGGCCACCGCTCCCAGGAAGGTCAGCGCCTGCGCGACCACCACGGGGCGCTCCGGCCGCAGGAGGACCGAGAACCACAGGCCGGCCCCCCGGGGCGAGTGCCAGGTCCGCCCGCGCCGGCCACGCCCCCGCGTCTGCTCCTCCGCGGTGACCACCAGCCCCTCGGCCGCCCCCCGCCGGGCGCGGTCCAGGGCCACAGTATTCGTGGAGCCGGTCCTGGCGAGCCGGACCCGGACCGCCCCGATCATGGCGAGCCGATCAGTAGCTGAAGTGGACGCCGAGCGAGGCGGTCAGCAGGTTGTAGCCCGGCTGGAGCAACTGCCGGTAATCGGTATTGGACCGGACGGCCCGGTATTCCACATTGCCGGTCACCTGCAGCCACTTCCGGACCGGCACCATGCCGCCCAGGTCCGCGGCATACTCGGCATCATGCTGGAGGGAGTCCGCGTACTGCCCGTCCTGGTGCTGGGCCAGGCGGGAGGGATAGTTGCGCGTCGTCACCTCCAGCCCCAGCCGGACGCGCGGATGCAGGTCATGGCCGAACGACAGGGTCCAAATGGCCGAGGGGGCGAACGATGCACTCCAGAACTCATAATAGTGGGCCAGGAAATCATGGCCCGGGTTGTCCTGTTGCGGGGAAACCTTTTCCATGTCGTTGGAGAGATTGACGATGCCCTCAAGGTCCACCCCCACCGCGACCGGGCCAAGATCGAGCGCCGATCCCCCGGTGACGCGATGGAGCATGTCCGACCGCTTGGTATCGGAGATGCCCCGCGTGGTCGTCCAGATGTACTTATCCCGGTACGCCCGGAGGCCCACCGAATACCCGGCCTTCACGCGGAGCGCCTCGATCCCCTTGCCGGACCAGGAGAGGTTCCCCTCGAGGCCATCGTAATCCTTCGGCCGACTGCCCTTGTTCGCTCCGGCGGTATCGCCCCCCAGCCCCTGAACCTGGGCGGAATTGGAGGAGAGCAATGAAAAGAAATGCACATACATCCGCCGGTACATCCGGGCCCCCACGCCGAGCCCGGTGTCCCTCCAGGAAAATCCGAGCCGGCCGCCGAAATCCCGGTAGTCGTACAGTCCGTCCCCGAGCTTCTCCCCGCGCGACTCCTTCGTCAGCGCATAGTCGGCATCCACCGAGATGCGGCCGTCCACGGGCCCCAGCGCCTGTTTGAATCCCAGCGACCCGGCATGCACCTGCCGGGAGAGGTAGAGGATGTCCTCCTCCACGACATGGTTGTAGAGCGACCCCTCGAAGGAATAGATCGGAAGCAGGATGGAGCCCGGCGTGATCCGCCAGCCGGGCAGGACCAGGATCGAGCCGACGGCGCCGCCGTGCCCGGGCCCGCCATGCCGGACACGACCGAAGGCCCCCCGGATATCCGCATCCACGATCGGCACGAACGCACTTCCCGATTTGCCCGGGGCGGTGGATCCGGCGAGGGGCGATGCCGAAACCGGCGGAGAGGTCGCCAGCGCCGTTGCCGATACCGCGGCCGCGGCCAGCGTCGCGGTCACCGGAACCGAAGGCGACAACAGGGTGGTCGCAACCGGCACGGACGCGGCCATCCGGGTGGCCGTCAATGGTGCAGACGCGGCCAGCAGGGTCGCCGTGGGTGTTGCCGGGGCGGCCGTGGCCGCGCACAGCCTCCCCGGGAGGAGAAGAGCCACGAGGCCGCACGGAATGCGCAGGGACCGCATGGGCATCAACAGCCCCCCGGGCCGGGCTCCTGGTCCGGCGGGCTTTGGTAGAGGTTCGGCGACGGGTCGGACTCCTGGAAGAGGTCGGGATCAATAAGCAGGTCAATCCCGTGCAGGGCCCCGTCCGGTCCACCGTCGAAGGATATCTCGCGCTCCAGGTTGATCTTGGTCGCGGAGAAATCCCCGAAGAGCGACTGGACCTCACCTTCGCTGGACACGAAGTAGTAGGACTCGCTCAACGAGGTGCCGTCGCCATACACCGTCCGCTCGGTGATTCCCCCGTCCTCGTCAAAAAAGGCCCCGGTGGAGCCGGAACCCAGGAAGGGATTGTTGAAGTCCGGCGACCCGCCGTAATACCCCCCAAAGCCGTCGAGGAAATTGAAGTCGTAACGGTACATGGGATGCCCATCGGGATCCCGCGCAACCTGGGTTCCCGGACCTGCGAGGGGGACCCCGGTCACGACATTAGGCCCATTCGCCGCCCACAGTGTCGGAATTCCCGGCGAATAGTAACACCCGCCACTCGGCTCGGCATCCGTGGGATATTCCGCCGCGGGGGACGCACCCGCGTACCATCCAGCGGCGACGTTCCCGTACTCGGTAAAGAGAAAATGCTCCTTGGGCACCAGATCACCCCCGCCGAATTGCACATAGCGCGCGAGTTCATAGGGCTGGGCCCAGCCGCGCGGCGAAGCATCCCAGCCGTCCGGTCCCTGGAAATGATAATTCCCCAGAATCGAATAGGGCGTGTAGGCCCACGTCCCGCCATCGCCGTCCGCGTGGACATAGTCGTACACCAGCTTGGGCTCGTCCAGCAGGACCCGCGTGAGCACCGCATCGCCGGCGGGATTGACGAACTTCTGCTCCTCCTTCGTCGTCCAGTATGGAGGGGTGATGGTCGGATCCGAGAACGCCTGCAGGTAGTGACGCCGCACCGAGTCGAAAGAATCGGCGGGCAATCTCGTATTGAAGAAGTAGTCGTTCTGCATGTAGGTCAGCCCGGCATCCGGCCCGCCGTCCCGCGTGCTGAGGACCAGGATCTGAATCTGGTCCGGGGCCACCAGGTGGATGCTTTCATCCACGCGCACCCGGTACCCGTGCCGGTCCAGCGCCACGGCCACCAGGCTCTGGTCACCCTGCCGCTCCAGGTGGTCGGTGAGGTCGGCGAGGTCATCGGCCGACTGGAAGTCCGAAGCCTCGCGGACCAGTTCATCATGAAACTCCTGACTGTCGTCATCCCCTTCGCCTTCGGTGCCCTGCGTCCCCTGCGACGAGGTATTCCCCAGATTGCCCTGGCCGCCGCCCTGGCCGCCATGGTCCGAACCGCCCTGGCCGCCGCCGCCCGTGGCGCCCCCGTTGAGGTCCCCCTCGAGTTCCTGCTCCTCGTGCTGGAGCTGGCCTGGATCAAACGGGTGGGGATCCCGGAAACTTCCGTCCCCGTTGATCCCGCCCTCCATCCCCTCGCCGATCAGGATCGTACGCTCACTCCGTGCGTCGGCGAGGACGACCTGGTGCGTGCCGGCGTCCTGCTCATCCTTCACCTTGAGCGTGAGCCCGTCAAAAAAGAAGACCGTTCCCTTCACGGAGGCGATGGCCGACTGCGACTCCACCGCGAACCCCTCATCAGGATTGACGTGGCGGACCAGCGCCTTGATCGAACCCCGGACCAGCATCGCGAAGGTGCGGCCCAGCGTGCGCTTGCGGGCCCCCGGCTCCTCCGGCGGCTCGACGCGCAGGGTCGTGTCCTTGTTCAACCGGATGACATTGCCGGAGGTGAATTGAATCTCGGCGCGGCCCGACAAGACGACGACCGTGTCACCGGCATTGAGACCCACCCCGGCCACGCCCGGCGCCAGCAATTTCTCGTTGCCCCCTCGCGCCACCCGGACCAGTCCGCTCACCCTGGTGAGCGTTGCGACGAGTTGGGGCCCGGAGGACGGCGTCGCCGGCGCGGCCGAATCGGCCGCCAGGGCCGTCAGGGGCATGATCAGAGCCAGACTCAAGGACAGGATGCGCATGGAGGTTCCCCCCGGTGGATGGACATCGTGGTCGTCAAGGATTGTACCCCACCCATCCATTCCTCCGGGGTAGGCGCGCGGTCACACCGGCCGGACGGGGCGCGCCACTCCCAGGAAGGCCGTAATCCGCTCGTACAGCGGTTCAGCGGCCAGCCCATACCGGTCCTTCAACTGGCGGAGGGATCCGTGCTCGACGAAGGCGTCGGGCAGGCCGGTGGCCAGGACGGGCGCCGTCAGGCCCTGCGCGGACAACAGTTCCAGCACCGCGCTCCCGAACCCCCCGGCACGGGAATGCTCCTCGAATGTCACGAGCCTGCCGCAGGAGCGGACCAGTCCCTGGACGAGGGCCTCATCCAGGGGCTTCACGAACCGCGCATCCGCCACGGCGACCGACAGCCCGTGTTCGGCGGCCAGCCGGTCCGCCACGGCCAGCGCGACGGGCAGTTGCGTGCCGATGGAGAGGAACGCGACGTCGTTTCCCTCCCGAACCATCCGCCCCCGGCCGACGGGGAGGGGTTCCACCACCGGGTCAATCGCCACGCCCGGCACCTCCCCGCGCGGGAACCGAAGCGTGGAAGGCTGGTTGAGTCGGAGGGCCGTCATCATCATTCGCGCGAGTTCATTTTCGTCCGCCGGCGCCATGACCACCAGGTTGGGCATGTGGCGCAGGAACGCGAAGTCAAAGACGCCGTGATGCGTCGGGCCGTCCTCGCCCACCAGCCCCGCCCGGTCAATGCCGATGGCGACCGGCATATTCTGCAGACACACGTCGTGCATCACCTGGTCGTACGCGCGCTGGAGGAAGGTGGAGTACATCGCCACGAACGGGCGCAGACCGCCCGCGGCGAGCCCCGCGGCGAAGGTGACGGCGTGCTGCTCGGCGATCCCGACGTCGTAGATCCGCCGGGGGTATTTGGCCTGAAACCGCTTGAGTTTCGTTCCCTCCAGCATGGCCGCCGTCACGGCCACCACCCGTTCGTCCTCGTCCGCCAGCCGGATCAGCGCGTCCGTGAACGCGTCGGACCAGGACGGCAGTTTGGGCTTCACGGCGAGGATCACGCCGGTGTCGGGATCGAGGCCCGCGGGGGCATAGTAGCCGATGGGGTCCGCCTCCGCGGCCGCGTACCCCTTGCCCTTGCGGGTCACGACATGCAGGAGAGTCGGCCCCTTGAGGGCCTTCGCCTTGCGCAGGACGTCGGTCATGAGCACCAGGTTGTTGCCGTCAAAGGGTCCCAGGTACCGCATCCCGAGTTCCTCAAACAACACGCCGGGACCCAGAAAGCCTTTCACCTCCTCCTCGAAATGCTTGGCCACGTGCATCATGGGGGGACCCAGCACCTTGAACCGTTCCAGGAAGACCTTGACGCGATCGCGCAGGCGCCCATAAAAGGTGCCCGTCATGATGCGGGTGAGATAGGCCGACATGGCCCCCACCGTCTTGGAGATCGCCATCTCATTGTCGTTCAGGATGACGATGAGATCGGGCTTGACGTGGCCGATGTGATTCAAGGCCTCCATGGACATGCCGTTGGGCATGGAGCCGTCCCCCACGACGGCGATCACCTGGTGCGACTCCCCCTTGAGGTCCCGGGCCAGCGCCAGCCCCATCGCCGAGGAGAGCGCCGTGCCGGCGTGGCCAGTGTGGAACCAGTCATGCGGACTCTCGCTCTGCTTGGGGAATCCCGAGAGGCCCCCCAGCTTGCGGAGCGTGGGAAACTGGTCGCGCCGGCCGGTGAGCAATTTGTGCGGGTAACACTGATGGCCGACGTCCCACAGGATGCGGTCCCGTGGGCTCTCGAAGACGATATGCATGGCCATGGTCAGCTCC
>JAHFSL010000104.1:0-4753 GCA_023265785.1 Candidatus Coatesiibacteriota bacterium
TTCCTGGCCATCGGGTTTCTCCTGCCCATGCTCTGGATGGTCTCCACGTCGCTCAAACCCATCGAGGAGACCATGAAGATGCCTCCCACCTTCATCCCGTCCCCGATCCGCTGGGTCAATTATCCCGAAGCCATCCGGCGGATCAACTTCATCCGGTACACCTGGAACACGATCTGGGTGTGCGCGTTGAGCACGGCGGGCACGGTGCTCTCTTCGGCGATGGTGGCCTACGGGTTCGCCTTCCTGGTCTGGCCCGGCCGGTCGCTGATGTTCAACCTGACCCTGGCCACGATGATGATCCCGTTTCCCGTCCTGATGGTCCCGCTCTACGCGGTCTTCCGCGACCTTGGCATGATCGGGTCCCTCAAGCCCCTCTGGATTCCCGCGTGGTTCGGGAGCGCGTGGAACATCTTCCTGATCCGCCAGTTTTTCCTGGGCATCCCCAAGGACCTCCTGGATGCCGCACGGATTGACGGGTGCACCGAGTGGCAGATTTTCTGGCGGGTCGTCCTGCCGCTGGCCAAGCCGGTGCTGGTGGTCGTGGCGCTGTTCAGTGCCATCTACTCCTGGAACGACTTCCTGGCGCCCATGCTCTACCTCACCAAGCAGGAGCACTACACCATCTCGCTGGGCCTCCAGTTCTTCCAGAGCCAGCAGGGTGGCACCCAGTGGCACCTGCTGATGGCGGCCTCCACGCTCGTCGTCCTGCCCGTCCTCCTGATGTTCCTGGTGGGCCAGCGGTCCCTGATCCGGGGCATCACGATGACGGGGATCAAGATGTAGCCAGCGCGGCCTTTTCAGGCCGCGTGGGGCTGTGGTAGCATGGGGATCGCCTGAACGCCGGTCAAGAAAAAGAGGGCGACATGGAACGCGTGGATGTGCGGGGGCTGGGGACTGATCCGGTCAGTATTCGGTGGACCGGACCTGCGGATTTACTGGGACTCGGGGAAGAGCCCGGGTTTGCGTTCCCGGTTACGGTGGACGTCCGGGCCCGGCGGCTCGGGACCCGCGTGCTGGTGGAGGGCCGGACGGGTGCGCGGGTGCGATTGATCTGCAGTCGGTGTCTGGAAGAATTTGAGGAAACAATTGATTCGGAGGTGGCCGTGGAGTTCCGGGAAGGGCCGCCTCCCGCGTCCGTGGAGGACACGGACGGCGAGGGGGACGCGGAGGCGAACTGGTTCGAGCCGCCGTTCCTCGATCTGGCTGATGACATACGGCAGGTCCTGCTGGTAGCCTCCCCGAGCTACCCGGTCTGCCGGGAATCGTGCCGGGGCCTGTGCCCGGTGTGCGGCGCGAACCGGAATGAGGCGGCCTGCGGCCATCCGGTAGCGCCGGAAGCGCCGCGCACCGTGCTCGGCGCCCTCATGAACAAGGAGCAGATGCGCCATGGCTAATCCCAAGCGACGGTTCGGAAAGTCCCGCACGCGGATGCGGCGGTCCATCCTCTGGCGCGACACGCCGCCGGCGGTGGGTTCCTGCCCGCGGTGCAAGAGCCCCAAACAGCCCCACCGCATCTGCCGGACCTGCGGCTACTACAACGGCCGCCAGGTTCTCGTCATCGCCGACTAACCAGTACCGTTCGAAGGCGGTTGGCACTTGAAAATCGCGATTGATGCTATGGGGGGGGACCGGGCGCCCCGTGCCGTGGTGGAGGGCGCCGTTTCGGCCGCCCGGACGCCGGGCACGGATCTCATCCTGGTCGGGGACCAGCCTCAGGTTGAGACCGAGATGCGCCGGAGCGTGAACGGTTCCCGGCCCCCGGCCATCACCCTCCACCACGCCTCCCAGGTCATCGGGATGGGGGAATCACCCACGGCCGCCGTCAAGGCCAAGCGTGACTCCTCCCTCGTGGTCGCGGCCCGGCTGGTGCGGGAGGGGAAGGCGGAGGCCTTCGTGTCCATGGGCAATACGGGGGCCTGCATGACCACGGCCGCGCTGATTCTGGGCCGGCTGGAGGGCGTCCAGCGCGCCGCCATCGCCGTCCCCATTCCCCACGCGACCGGCACGGTGACCGTCATCGATGCGGGCGCCAATGTGGATTGCCGTCCCTCCCACCTGGCCCAGTTTGCCGTCATGGGCGGGGTGTACGCCGAACTCATCCATGGCATCGCGCGGCCGCGGATCGGCCTGCTGAACGTGGGCGAGGAGGAGGGCAAGGGCAATGAGATGGTCCAGGAAACCCACGACCTCCTGCGGAATGCGGGGCTGAATTATGTCGGCAACATCGAGGGGCGCGATGTCGTGAATGGCCGGGTGGATGTGGTGGTCTGCGACGGGTTCGTGGGGAACATCGTGCTCAAGTTTGCCGAGGGGATGGCCGATGCGATCAAGCAGATGATCCGGGATGCCTACCGGGCCTCCGGCGTGCTGGGCGCCCTGGGGGCGTGGCTGTCCAAGCCGGCGTTCCGCCGCCTCAAGGACCGGCTCGACCCGGCCTCCTACGGCGGTGCCCCCCTGCTGGGGGTCAACGGCGTGTGCATCGTGGGGCACGGCGCCTCCAGCCCGCAAGCCATCGCGAATGCGATCGGGGTGGCCGAGCGCGTGGTGCAGTTGCGGGCCAATGCCCTCATCCGCGAGCGCCTGCGCGCGGCGCGGCTCGCCCGATGATCCGTTCCGCCGCCATCCTCGGCACCGGGATGGCGATCCCGCCCAGGGTCCTGACCAACGCGGACCTGGCGAAGCTGGTGGACACCAACGACGAGTGGATCGTCCAGCGGACGGGCATCCGGGAGCGCCACATCGTCGAGAACGGCCAGGCGACCTCCGACCTGGCCGCCCTGGCCGGCCGGCAGGCGCTGGAGCGTGCGGGCGTCAGCCCGGAGGCGGTGGACCTGATCCTGCTGGCGACCCTGTCGCCGGACATGCTCTGCCCGTCCACGGCCTGCCTGGTGCAGGCGGCCCTGGGGGCGCGGAATGCGGCGGCCGTGGACCTGGAAGCCGCGTGCTCGGGGTTCGTGTACGGCCTCTCGCTCGCCCGGGGTGCCATCGTGAGCGGGGAGGCGAAGACCGTCCTGCTGATCGGTGCCGAGGTGACCTCGCGGTTCGTGGATTGGACGGACCGGACCACCTGCGTCCTCTTCGGCGACGCGGCGGGCGCGGCGGTGCTGGGCCCCTCGGCCAACGGCCGGGGCGTGCTGGGAACCGTGCTCGGGGCCGATGGGAACGGTGCCTCGCTGATTGACGTGCCGGCCGGGGGCAGTCGCGAACCGGCCTCGGCCGAAACCGTGGCCGCCAAGCGCCATGTCCTCCGGCTCAAGGGCGGGGACGTGTTCAAGTCGGGCGTGCGCTCGATGACCCAGGCCGTGGCGGATGTACTGAAGAAATGCGGATTGGCCAAGGAGGAGATCGCCCTCCTGGTTCCGCACCAGGCCAACAGCCGGATCATCGGCGCGGTCGCGGAGGCGGCCGGGTTCCCGCTGGAAAAGGTCTTCCAGAACCTGGACCGGTACGGCAACACGTCGGCGGCCACAATTCCCGTGGCCCTGCACGAGGCCGAGGTGCAGGGACGGATCAAGCCCGGGGACCTGGTGTGCTGTGTGGCGTTCGGAGGCGGCCTCACGTGGGGCGCCGCGATTATCCGGTGGTGAAGGTCGCCCTGCTTTTTCCCGGTCAGGGGTCGCAGGCGGTCGGCATGGGCGCCGGGGCCGCGGCGCGCTGGCCGTCGGCCGCCGCCCGGTTCGCCGAGGCGGCCGGGATCCTGGGCTATGACCTGTTGGCCCGGTGCGCCGCGGGACCCGAGGAGGCCCTGGCCGACACCGCGGTCGCCCAGCCCGCCCTCTATGTGGCCGGCTACGCCGCCTGGGAAGTCCTGGCCGCCGCCGGCGTCCGGCCGGCGTTCGCCGCCGGCCACAGCCTGGGTGAGTACACCGCGTGCGCGGCCGCGGGTGTCTTCTCGTTTGCGGACGGCCTCCGGGCGGTCAAGGCCCGGGGCGAGGCCATGCGTGACGCGGGTGCCCAACAGCCCGGCGGCATGCTGGCCGTGATCGGGGCGGCGGCGGAGGCGGTGGATGGCTGGGTGGCCGCGGCATCCGCCGCAGGTGTGGTGGTGGTGGCCAACCGCAACGCCCCCGACCAGGTGATCGTGTCGGGGGTCCCGGCCGCGCTGGATGCGGTGGACGCCGCAGCCACCACGGCGGGTGCCCGGGTGATCCGCCTCAAGGTGAGCGGCGCCTTTCACTCGCCCCTGATGGGGGAGGCCGCGGAGCGGATGAAGGGTGTCCTGGCGGGCCTGGCGCTGGCCGAACCGGCCTGGCCGGTCGTGGGGAACGTGGCCGGGCTGCCGCTGGCGAGCGCCCGGCTGGTCCGCGAGGAGCTGGAGGTCCAGTTGCTTTCGGCCGTGCGGTGGGACGCCTGCGTGCGGACGCTGGCCGGGAACGGGGTGACGCTCGCGGTGGAGTGCGGGCCCGGGCGCGTGCTCGCCGGTCTGGTCCGCAAGATTGACCGCACCGTCAGGGTGCTGGCGACGGGGACGGCGCAGGACATCGAGGACACGCTCGTGGCGCTCCGGGAGGTGACGCATGCTGCGGCTTGAGGGGAAGGTCGCCCTGGTCACCGGGTCGACGCGCGGCATCGGCCTGGCCACGGCACGGGCCTTCGCCCGCGAGGGCGCGCTGGTCGGGGTGTGCGCGCGGGACGGCGTCGCGGCGGAGAAGGCGGCGGCCGGGCTGGCCGACGTGGGGAAGGCGGGGATCGGGTACGCCCTCGACGTCTCCAGCCACGCGGACGTGGACCGCGTGATAACCGATTTCATCGC
>JAHFSL010000104.1:4763-7806 GCA_023265785.1 Candidatus Coatesiibacteriota bacterium
GAAGGCCGGCGGCCGGCTTGACATCCTGGTCAATAATGCCGGGCTCACCCGGGACACCCTCGTGCTCCGCATGAGTGACGCCCAGTGGGATGAGGTCATTCATACGAACCTCAACAGCGTCTTCTATGCCACCCGGGCGGCCCTGCGGCCCATGCTCAAGGCCCACGGCGGGCGGATCATCAATGTCACCTCGGTCTCCGCCATCATGGGCAACCCGGGCCAGGCCAACTACGCCGCGTCCAAGGGCGGAATCATCGCCTTTACCAAGACGGTGGCCAGGGAAGTGGCCTCCCGGAAGATCACGGTGAACGCGGTGGCGCCCGGTTTTATCAAGACCGTCCTGACGGATGTGATGCCGGAGCAGGCCCGGGCCCAGATCAGCGATAATATCCCGGTTGGCCGTTTCGGTGAGCCCGAGGACATCGCGCAGGCGATCCTGTTCCTCGCGTCCGATGAGGCGGCGTATGTCACGGGCCACGTCTTATGTGTCGACGGCGGCCTGGCAATGTAGGGCATTCTCAAATCAAAGTCTTGAACAGTACCTCAGGAGGTTCCCATGGCCGTTGAAGAAAAAGTGAAGGAGATTATCGTGGACCAGTTGGGTGTGGACGCCGCGAAGGTGACGGCGGGCGCCCGGTTCGTCGAGGATCTCGGCGCCGACTCGCTCGACACCGTTGAGCTGGTCATGGCCTTCGAGGAGGAATTCGACATCGAAATCCCCGACGAGGATGCCGAGAAGATCCGCTCCGTGACGGAAGCCACGGAGTATGTCAAGAAGAAGGTCGAGGCCAAGGGCGGTTGAGGACGGATCCCGCGAGGGACGGCGGGCCATGAGCCCGCATCCGGCATCGCGCCGCGTGGTCGTCACCGGCCTGGGGGCCATCACCCCCATCGGGGCGACCGTGCCCGCGACCTGGGAGTCGCTCAAGGCCGGTCGGGGAGGCATCGGGCCCGTGACGCAATTCGACACGGCCAAGTACCCCACCCGCATTGCCGGTGAGGTCAAGGATTTCGATCCCGCCGCCCATATGGACAGGAAGGACGCGCGGCGGACCGACCGGTTCGCCCAGTTCGCGGTCGTGGCGGCGATTGAGGCCGTCCGGGACGCCGCGCTGGATATGGGGCGGGAGAATGCCGACCGCGTCGGCGTGATCACCGGGTCGGGGATCGGGGGGTTCAACACGCTCGAGGAACAGCACGGGGCCCTCGTGGTCAAGGGGCCGGACCGGGTCAGCCCGTTCGTGATCCCCATGTTGATCATCAACATGGCGTCCGGGGTGGTGTCCATCCGGTTCGGGGCCCGGGGGCCCAACTCGGCCGTGGTCACCGCGTGCGCCTCGGGGGCGAACGCCATCGGGGATGCCTTCAAGGTGATCCAGCGGGGTGATGCGGACGTGATGATCACCGGAGGGGCCGAGGCCACGATCACCCCGTTCGGGTTCGCCGGATTCTGCAACATGCGGGCGATGTCCACCCGGAACGATGAGGGCGCCGCGGCGTCCTCGCCGTTTGACGCCCGGCGGGACGGGTTCGTGATGGGCGAGGGGGCCGGGATCGTGGTCCTGGAATCCCTGGAGCACGCCCAGGCCCGCGGCGCCCGGATCCACGCGGAACTGACCGGGTACGGGATGTCGGGTGATGCGCACCACATGACGGCGCCCGACCCGGACGGCGCGGGCGCCTATGCGGCCATGACGCGGGCGGTCGCCGATGCCGGGATCAGCCCGGAATCAATTGACTACATCAATGCGCACGGCACGTCCACGCCGCTGAACGACAAGTGCGAGACCGCGGCCATCAAGCGGCTCCTGGGCGGTCATGCGGCGACGACGCCGGTCTCCTCGACGAAGTCGATGACCGGACACATGCTGGGCGCAGCGGGTGCGGTGGAGGCGGTGATCTCGATCCTGGCAATCAAGCACGGCTTCCTGCCCCCGACCATCAACTACCGGGACAAGGATCCCGCCTGTGACCTGGATTACGTGGTCAACACCGGGCGGGTCAAGGAGGTCAGGACGGTGATGTCGAATTCGTTCGGATTCGGGGGGCACAACGCGGTGTTGGTGCTTGAAGCATGGCGGAACTAGACCACGCCGGAAAGGTCCGCGAGTTCATCCGCGGCGAACTCAAACTCAAGGCGAGGCACATGAGCGTCTACGAACAGGCCTTCACGCACCGGTCGTGGGTGCATGAACAGAACCTGGAAACGCACATGTCCAATGAACGGCTGGAATTCCTCGGTGATGTCGTCCTGGGGCTGGGGATCACGGAGTCGCTCCTGACCCGGTACTCGACCGCCGACGAGGGCGACCTGTCCAAGATGAAGGCCCAGCTGGGCAGCCGGGCCACGCTGGGCGAGGTCGGCCGGCGGATGGACCTGGGGCGGTTCCTGCGGATGGGCCGCGGCGAGGAGCATGCCCGATCGCAGAATCTGGCGTCCCTGCTGGGGAACGCCTTCGAGGCGCTGACGGGCGCCATTTTCCTGGACCTGGGGTACGAAGTCGCGGCGAGGTTCGTGGTCACGACGCTGGAGCCGGAGTTCGGGCGGGACCTGGTGGCGCTGGACTACAAGAGTGTCCTGCAGGAATTCGCCCAGCGCCGGTTCCGCACGCCGCCCCACTACCAGGTCATGCGCACGGTCGGTCCCGAGCACCGGAAGACCTTCGAGGTCCTCATGAAGCTGAACGGCCGGGTGTACGGGCGCGGTCGAGGCCATACCAAGAAGGACGCGGAGCAGGATGCCGCGCGGCACACGCTCCAGCGGTTCGGGTACCAGGCGGGGTCGAATTCCCAGCCCGAGGCCGCCCCGTTGGAGGAGCCGAAGCGGCCCTGGTTCTGGCCGTTCGCCAAGCGCAAGGAGCGGTTGATCTAGATGGAAAACACCCTCAAGGGCAAGTGGGCGCTGATCCTGGGCGCCTCGTCAGGCATGGGCGCGGGCGTGGCCCGGGCGCTGGCCAGGGAAGGCATGCACATCTGCGGGGTGCACTTCGACCGCCGGGCGGCCATGCCGGCGATCGAGGCCCTCATCAAGGACCTGGAGGGC
>JAHFSL010000506.1 GCA_023265785.1 Candidatus Coatesiibacteriota bacterium
GTGATGCTGGCGGCGGCCCTGCTCCTGCCCTCATTTCTGCCCGACCGGTCCGGCCCCGGCCGCCCGGTTCCTGATTCAGTTCGCTACTACCGTTCCCCCTAATTGACTGTGACGCGATAGGCCCAAGCGGCCTGTCGCTGTGCTTTCCACGCTAGTTGACTGTGACGCGATAGGCCGAAGCGGCCTGTCGCTCTTCCGCCTTTCTCAGTTGACCGTGACGCGATAGGCCCAAGCGGCCTGTCGCTCTTCCGCCTTTCTCAGTTGACCGTGACGCGATAGGCCCAAGCGGCCTGTCGCTGTGCTTTCCACGCTAGTTGACTGTGACGCGATAGGCCCAAGCGGCCTGTCGCTGTGCTTTCCACGCTAGTTGACTGTGACGCGATAACAAGCACAGCCCGTGGTCTGGACGCCGGACACGGGGAGGGTGAACCGGAGCCAGCGGGTTGCGGCCACCGGGTTCGCCTCGGTAAACGCGGCGGGCGGGGACGTCGAGGTCGCCGTGGAATAGGCCACCCGGGGCCCGACCCCATCCGTGTTCCCGCAGTCGAAGGCCGCGGTTCCGGCCTCAGGCAGGAAGGTCGTGCCCATCGGGATGGCATCCGTGATCACAAAGGTAAAGGCGCTGGCCGAGGAGTAGTTGCTCCAGCACACCCGGAATTGGACGATGTCCCCCGACGCGCCCACCGTGAAGCGCGGGACCTTCTCCAGCCGGATGTCGGCCCCCACCACGTTGATGGTTGTGAGACCCAGGATGGAACCATCGACGGTATCCGCCGCCACCAGCGTCTGGAGCCCGAGCCGCGTCATGGTGACGTTCACGAACACGATGACGCCGTTCTCGTTGGGCGCGGCATTACACGCCGCGAGCGAGGACCAGGTGAAGTTGTAGGCGTCCATCGGGGTGCCCTCGAGCTTGGCGCCGGGGTCGGTGGAGGTGAATGAGGACGTGCCGCAGTAGTCGGTCTTGGTTCCGCCCCCCACCGCGTCCACCACGATGACCGTGATCCAGAAACTCTGGCCGATGAAAACGACGGGCGGGGCGATGATGTCGTAATGGACGCCCGTCTCCATGAACGGGGCGGTGAACATCTTGTGGTTCTTGATGCAGTGGTTGTAATGCGCGATCGCGCTTCCTCCGGTCACCTTGACGCGGATAATCCGGGTGTTGGGGCTTGCCACCTCCGTGAAGCCCATGAAGGTGATCGCCTGATCCGCCCCGTTGGTGGTGTAGGACGCACTGTAACCCTCGTTGGTCTCGCCGAGGGCGGACATCCCGTTCTTGGGGCAGAAAATGGCGACCGTATTCACGCCCGGGCCCGACGTGCAGCCCGTTCCCGTCCACTCATACGGCTCGGAGAGCCAGAACTCGGTCCCGACCTTCTTCCCCAGCGGAACGGACGGATGGAGCATCGCCCCGCCGGAATACACGGCCATGATCTCGCCGCCCGAGTTGATCTCGATCGGTCCACCCGACATCAGCGTAACCCGGTACATCCCTGCAGACGATCCCGGCGAATCCAGGAGGGGGCTGACATCGTAGCCGGGACCGTAGACATGCGGGTTGCCCGCGGCAAAGAATCCCGCGGGGACCGTCTCCTGCGCGATGAACCGCCACGCGCCGTAGGTGTCCGACAGATTGATCGGCACGCCGCTGCAGTTGCCCAGCGGCCCGAGGCCGACCGGGTTGCGGGGGATGTACTGCTCGATCAGGTACGTCGCGTTGACGGCGCCCGCATTTGTGATGCAGGCTCGCTGGCTTTCTCCAGCACTATCCGAGGGACCGGTGAGCAGGTAGAACGCCTCTCCGGCGGTGCCGGAGATGAACAGACCGTCCTTGCGTGTCGGGCACATGTGGCCGAGGTTGTTCGCGTCGCCGCGGAACAACGAACACCAGCCGTGCTGCTGACAAATCTGGGCCTGCGAGGAGATGACCCGGTAGTGCTGGTTGCAGTACGCCTGGGGAAAGCCGTACGGCATGGTTAATGATTCGGGCCCGACCTCGCGGCTGTCCCAGTAAATCCAGGCCAGGGTCGTGTAATCCCACGTAAAGTAATGGAGCGTGGTGGCCAGGTTCGGGTCCAACGTCCCGCTGGGCCCAACCGAGGTGTTCACGTCAATGATGTTGTCAAACACGTTGATGTTGGTCCCGTGCCGCATGAACCCATAGGCAATGTAGCCCGAGAAGGACATGGAGGTCGTGGGGTCCCAGGCGTACTGGTCATTGCCGGTGTCGTTCGCGCCGGACAGCATCTGCCAGAGCACGGGCGAGTTCGACGTGACCTTGAACAGCAGGTGGTAGTCGAACGGCGGGTTATCACCGACCGTGGACAGCGTGCAGTTCCCGTAATTCGCAGGCAGGGGCGAATAGGGCGAGTAGGTGGCGGGAATCCGCTCAGCCTTGCACCCGGCGAATCCCCCGCCGCCGGCCTGCACCACGCCCGGGATGGCGCCGGACCCCAGCGTGCATCCCCCGGACCCGGGGAACCCGCCGAGACAGTCGCCGACCAGGCAGCCAATGGACTGGCTGACCCCGCCCTGGGTACTGTACGCAATGCTCCCG
>JAHFSL010000507.1 GCA_023265785.1 Candidatus Coatesiibacteriota bacterium
GCCGATCGGACGGCGCTGGTGGACGGGTTGACGGCCTTCCTCAAGGTGGCGCTCTCCTCCGAGAAGAAGGTGGACGATGTCTGCGGTCGGTGCTGGGTGGAGCACTTCGGCGAGTGCATCGTCAACCTGATGCACCGCCAGATGACGGGTCGCGACACCAAGCGCATCCCGGCGAGCGTCCCATGATCCTCCCCGCCCTCCTGCTCGCCACGCTGGCCCGCGCCTCGGACATCTCCCCCGCCCAGGGACGGGAACTCGGACAGGTGGCCGTGATGCTGAAGTATGTCGCGGGCGATTACCCGAATGTCGTGAAGAACGGGCGCGTGGTGGACGAGAAGGAGTTCCGGGAGATGCGGTCATTCTCGACGCTGGCCCGGGTCCGGGTGGCGGGCCTGGGGCTGGCGGGCGGGCCGGCGCGGGACCTGGCCGCGGGGTTGGCCGCCCTCGCCCGCGAGGTGGATCACCGCGCCCCGGCGGCGGCCGTGCGTCAACGGATCGAGGTGCTCACCGCCCTGCTCGGGACCGGATTCGGGATCAGTGGCCGGTTCGCGCCCGACGGCCCCCCCGACCTGCGCGAGGGGGAACGCGTCTTCCGGCAGAACTGCGCCGTGTGCCACGGGCTGACGGGCAACGGGGCCGGACCGGCCGCGGCCAGGCTCAAACCCCGGCCGGCCAACCTCACCGATCGCGAGTTTATGCGCATGGAGTCGCCGTTCTCGGTCTTCAGTACCGTCAGCGTCGGCGTGGCGGACGCCGCCATGCCCGCCTGGGGCAACTACCTGTCCGACCGGGAGATCTGGAATGTCGTGTTCTATGTCTGGCGCTTTCACCTGGACGATGCGTCGGTGCGCGCCGGCCGCCGGGTGTGGGCGCGCCACCGCGACGCCGCGCCGGCCGGTGACGCCTTCCTCCAGCAGAGTGACGACGACCTCGCCGCCGCGTTCCCTCCGGCCCTCGCCGCCGCCGACCGCCGGGCGCTGGGGGACTTCCTGCGCGCCGAACCGGGCATCGTCCTGGTGCGCCGGGCGGACGACACCCGGGTCGCCGACGCCCTGGGCGAGTGCCGCCGGGGGTTGGCCCGGGTGCGGGAGCTGGCGACTTCCGGCCGGCGCGAGGAAGCGCTCCAGGCCTCGGTGGAGGCCTACCTGAACGGATTCGAGAAACTCGAGGCTGATCTCGGGGCCCGCGCCCCGGGCTTGAAGCGGGACATGGAGGAGCGGTTCGGCCGCCTGCGCGAGGAACTGCAGGCGGGGGCTTCCGGCGACCGGGTGACCGCGTCGTTGGATGCCATCGAGCAGGGGCTGGCCCAGTCCGGCCGCGTCGCCGAAACCGGGCTCTCCGGGCTGGCGGCGCTGGGCCAGTCGTTCGTGATTATCGTTCGGGAGGGCTTCGAGGTGATTCTCGTCCTGGCGGCGCTGGCGACCTACCTCATCCGGGTCGGCCATCGCGACCGCACGATCTGGCTGTACGGGGGTGCGGGAGCCGCCATCGTCATGAGCCTCGGCGTGGCATGGCTCGCCCAATGGGCCCTGGCGATGACCCCCGCCTCCCAGGAACTGCTCGAGGGCATCACGATGCTCCTGGCGGCCGGCGTCCTGTTCTGGATGTCCCACTGGATCCTGAGCCGGGTGCAGGCCGAGAAGTGGAACCGCTACATCCAGCAGACCGCCTCCCGGGCCATGAAAGCGGGCAATCTCTGGACGCTGGGCGGGGTGGGGTTCCTGATCGTCTTCCGCGAGGGCGTGGAAACGGTCCTCTTCTACCAGAGCCTCGCCTTCGGGTCGCCGGGGGCGGGCCACCAGATCTGGATCGGGTTCGGGGTGGGGTGCATCGCGCTCCTGCTGGTCTCGCTGGCGATGTTCCAGTTGGGGCTCCGCCTGCCGCTTCGCCCGTTCTTCGTGGCCACCAGCGGTCTCCTGTATGTCCTCGTCTTCAGCTTCACCGGATCGGGCATCCACGAGCTCCAGGCCGGGGGCATCCTGCCGGCCACGGCCTGGCGGTGGCTCCCCTCCTTCCCCCTCCTGGGCATCTACCCCACCCTGGAGTCGCTGATCCCGCAAGCGGTGATAGCCGTCATCGGGCTCTTCGGCCTGCGCGCCATCCGCCGCACGCGCGGGTCCGCCCAGCCCATGACCGCAGCCATGCCGCCCGTGCCGACCCAGGAACAGCTCCTCGCCATCCAGGACCTGGCCGCGCGGCTGGCCGCCCGGCTGGACGCCGCCCCGCCCACGGGTGAACACACCGACAACGAATTCCGCAACCTGGTGCGACAGCTCGTCGCCGCAACCAAACAAGGAGACCACGAATCATGAACGCGCGTCGCAGGCTGGCCGGATGGGTCCTGGGGGCGACACTGGCGGCCGCCGGACCGGTGGCCGCCAACGCCCGGCACTTCACCTCGACCTATGAGTCGGCCGTGCTCCCCGCCGGACGCCATGAGGTCGAGGCCTCCACCACCTGGCGGGTCGGGCGCGATGGCGTCTACTCCCGCCTCGACCAGCGCGGTGAATTGGAATTCGGGGTCACCGACAGCCTCCTGACCG
>JAHFSL010000105.1:0-660 GCA_023265785.1 Candidatus Coatesiibacteriota bacterium
ATCATGGCGACATTCAGCAGGAGCAGGAACACGACTTTGGAGTGCACATGCGCCTGCACGAATCCCGTCAGGAGTTCCGGCGCCCGGGCGTCCACGAGGTAGTTCGTGAATCCCAACGCGGCGCCCAGGATCAGGAGGACGCCCCCGACCAGCGCCGTGCCGTCGGCCACGACCGGGAGGAGCCGGTCCCGGGCCGACAGGTCTCCGTAGATCCAGCACTCGGCGGCCACGGTCCACAGGAGCGTGAGGGCCGCGGTCTCCACCAGGCTCATGAGCCCGGTCAGGTAGCCCGCCACAATGATGAAGGGCAGGACGAGTTCCCATTTGGCCTCCCAGACCGAGGCCCACGCCTCACCCACACGGAAGTCCTTGCGCCCGGCGCCGGTCAGCATCCCGGTGCGGATGCCCCAGAGCGCGACCAGGAGGACCAGGAAGAGGCCCGGGACGATTCCGGCAATAAAGAGCTGGTCAATGGGCGCCACATACGGCTGGCCGTTGACCATGGCCAGCGACCGCACCCCGTACAGGATGACCGGCAGGCTGGGGGGAAACAGCAGGCCGATGGAGCCGGAGGCGGTGAGCAGGCCGATGGAAAACTTCTCGGGGTATTTGGACTTCAGCAGGACCGGCAGGAGGAGCCCGCCCAGCGAGAGGATGGTG
>JAHFSL010000105.1:670-7729 GCA_023265785.1 Candidatus Coatesiibacteriota bacterium
TCCCGACCCGCCGGTAAACGAGGTAAAAAAGGCGAAGACCAGCGCGCACACGATGGCCAGCCCGCCGGGCATCCAGCCCAGCCATGCGTCAAAGACCCGCACGAGCCGGCCGCAGGCCCCACCGGCCGCCATGATGTGGCCGGCCATGGTGAAGAGCGGCACGGCGGGGAGCATCGGATTGGCGGCCAACCGGTAGGTCTCGGACGGGACGGAGGCCAGCGGGGTGCCGGAGGACCAGAACAGGACCAGCGCCAGCCCGCCCAGGAGGAGAAAGAGCGGCAGGCCGGCGAAGGTGGCGGCGATCATCAGCACGATCCCGGCAGTGCGCACCCCGGGGCCCTGCAATTTCGTCACCAGGTCCGGCGCCCGGTTCAGGAGCGACGGAAGGAGCAGGACGCACACGACCAGCATGAGGACGGCGATGGCCAGCCGCTCGCGGGACCGGTGGAAAGCCCACCACACGAGGAAGACGCCGACCAGGGCGTACCCCACGGGCAGGACAAGTTCAAAGACCCAGACGGGAATGCCGAGCGCCACCGTTTCCCCACCGACCCGGTCCGCGGCCACCATCTCGCCGCTGGCATAGGCGAGCACCGCGCAGATGGCCGCGCCGAGGGCACCCGTCACGGTGCGGGCCACCGCCTGGGCGGCGGGCGGCAGGAAACTTGAGGTGGACAGGGTGAGCAGGCTATTGGCCCGGGCGGCCAGGACCGCCCCCACGAACGCGATGACCAGCGTGAAGTGCTGGGTGAGCGGCGCCGCGGACTTGTACAGGAGCGTGCCGATGGGATGCCCCTCCCCCTGCAGGTTGGCCCGGCGGATCACCGAGGAAGCCAGCGGGAGGACCGTCATCAACCCGAGCACGACCAGCGCGATCCACCGCTCCGGCCCACCCAGTTTCCCCGCGCCCTCCAATTCCTCGGCGACGGCCGGTTCCGGGACCGGAATCGGGGCGGGCGGGCGGGGCTTAGTGCGCTTTGCGGGCACGGTACTCGTTACGGTATTTGAGGACCTCATCCGTATAGGCGGGCGGCCCCATCTTGCCACTCATCAACCTCCAGAAGTCCTCGGTTTCCTTGCGCCAGGCGGCCATCTCGGCCGGCTCCACCTTGACCACCGTGAGGCCCCGCTTGACCATCGCCGGCACCGCCTCGTCGCCAAGTTTTCTGATGTCCGCGCTCATCGCCTTCGCGGCCGCCGCCGCGGCGGCCTTGATCTTGACCTGCTGATCGGTGGGAACCTGCATCCAGGCCTTCCTGCTGACGGCCAGCCCGCCCATCAGCGGGCCCCAGCGCATGTCGGTCATGTACTTGGCCACGCCGAACCACTGGTTCAGGAGGGCGGCCAGCGGGGGCGCGTCGAAGACGTCGATCAATCCGGTCTGGAGCCCGGGCAACATGTCGGTGGAGGCCAGAGGTACCGGCCGGAACCGGGCCAGCGTGTAGAGATCCAGCGAATGGAGGTCGCCGGCCCAGACGAACAGCTTGGCCTGGCGCAGGGCCGCCAGGGTCGCGATGGGCTTTTTGGAGAAGAAATAGGCCCACCCGCCGTCGGTCCAGCACAGCATGACGAATCCCTTTTTCTCCATGTCCGCATCCAGCTTCGGGATCATCCTTCCGCGGACATATTCCAGTTCGTCGTAATTGTCGAACATGAGTGGCAGATGCAGGCACAGGAGCCCCTCGTCCAGCAGGGACAGCCCGACCGTGGACAGCCCCGCCGCGTGCAATTGGCCGATGCGCATTTTCTTCACCATGTCGGGCTCATCCCCCAAGACCCCGCCGGCATAGATATTGAGCTTGATCTCACCGCCGGAGATTTTCGTCATGTCCTGACCGATCTGCTTGATCATGGCGTGCCAGGGCGATCCCTCCGGGGCGAGCGAGCCCAATTTCAGGGTGAGCGGCTTCGCCGCCACGGGGGCCGCGAGCATCGCCGCGAGGGACAGGACGAGCCAGCGGGCGGGACGGATCATGGAGTGCCTCCTTGCGTTGCATCGGCGTCATCGGACAGGAAGAGGACGTCAGCCCGGTTGAGGAGCCACTGCGCCCGGCGGCGCGCCACCGCGTTGGCGAGCTTCAGGGATTCCTTTCTCCCCTCGGGATCCACCGCGAGGGCCTGCGCCAATTTGGCCTTAAAGTCGGGGCGATCCTGGTTCTTGACCGAGACGGACTCGGCCCAGGCCACGAACAGGCTGGCGCGCGTTCCCCCCGACAGGGCAAGGGCCCGGTCAAAATGCTTCTTGAGTTCGGCGGGGTCCGGCGCGGGGCCGGGACGGGAAGCCGCGAACGTCAGCATGAACTCGTGGGGCGCGCCGCCGTCGAAGGTTTCATCAAGTGCGAGCGCGCGGGACATGAGGGCATCCACTTCGGGCAGGCGGGCGATCATCTCGGCATCGCCCTTGTCCGCGCTGATGCCCAGCCCCAGCGAGGCCGCGCACCAGTAGAGGAAGGGCACGTCGGCCGCCGTGGCCGTCGCCGCCGTACCCGCCGGGTCCTTCAGGAACGCCGCGGCCATCCCGGGATGTGCCACCTGAATTCCGCGCCAGCCATAGGCCAGCGCCCGGAGAAAGAGTTTCTTGGCCCGGGCCGAGGCCTCGCGCTGGCGCGCGACGTCGTTCTCAAAGGTCATCTCCGCGGCCTGCTGGACATACACATAGGCGTACAGCGTGTAGCCCTTGCAGGCGGCCAGGAGGAGACCGGGGTGCTCCGGCGACTGGGCCAGCAGGGTCTCGATAAACTTGAGAGAGAACGGGAGGGCGTCACCGATCAGCGGGATGTCATCGTCGGTCTCGTACACCGAGGGTCCCGAGGAGAGCCCGTCCCCGATCCTGTTGACGGCGTACCGCTTGATCGAGCAGCCCGACCCGGCGCCGCACAGCAGGGCCGTCAGCACCACCACATGGAATCCCCCCCAACGGCTCATGGATGCGTATTGTCGCCGATTGGGGGGGAAGGATGCCATCGCCAGACCGGGCGAATGCGCCGGCCTGACTTTGAGCCTATTTGCGGCGGTGCTCGCCCCCCTGGCCGTGGCCGTCACGCCCCTCGCCGGCCCCGTGGTCGCGCACCCCGTTGTCCCGGTGCTCGCGCCGCTCGTGCCGGCGGACCGCGCGCGCCACCCGGGGGTGATGCGCGATGAATACCTGTCGCTGTTCGGGGGTCATGGACCGCCACCGATCAGCCAGCCGCTCACGGAGCTCGGGGTGGGTGCGGCAGAACTGGGCCCGATCCCGGGGGCTCATCTCGTCCCATTTCCGCTTCAGCATGCGCCGGCCCAGTTTCGGATGGTCCCTGAGGAACGCCTGCCGCTCCTCCGGCGTCATGGCGTCCCACCGGGCCTTCGCCTGGTCGCGCAGGTCAGGGTGGGCTTCGAGCAGGTCGCCCGCGTCGCGATCATCCATGTGTTCCACGTCCGCGCCGTCCGCCGGCACGGCCGGCGTGGCCGCGTTCGGGTTGTCGTTGTGGGGATTGCCGCCGCCGGGGACGGCGGGGGTCGCTTCCGCCCGCACGGCCGAGGGGCGAATCACCAGCACAAGGGCCAGCAGGGAGAGGGTCATCAGGTGCTTCATGGCAGTCCTCCTTCCGAGTTCGGTCACTGCTCCATCTCGATACTACCGTCAGCGGGGGCCTCCTCGGGGGGCGGCTCCTCATCCGGCAGGGGGGCCGCCACGGGCGGCGGGGCGGGCTTGGTCTTGAGACGGGGTTTGCGCTTCGGTTTGGGCTTCGGGGCTGCGGGCGGCGAGGCCACCGGCTTGGGGACTTCCGCTCCCTCGCCCCACAGCTCCTGGACGAAGACCGTCCCCTTGCACTGCCGCTCCGTGGCGGGCAGGACGGCCAGGCTCCAGCCCGTCACCGAAGCGGGATCCAGGATGCCATCGGCTTCCGCGGGCGGCTGGCGCAGGTTGACCACCGCGTCCGGCATGAATTCGGCCAGCGGGAGGCGCAGGGCCGACCCGTCCTCCGGCACGGTGCGAACCGTGGCAAACCGCTCGCCCCGGGCCTCCACGAGGGTGAACTTCAGCAGGACCTGGGGCACGGCCGGCTCCACCTTCACCCGGGCCACGAGCCCCGTTGCGCCGGCCAGGCCACGCGGCAGGTCGCGGAACTCGACCGCCGCGGGCCAGTGCTGGTAGGGCAGGGGCGCCGACCAGAAGCCGAGGGCGAGGCCATCCTGGGTCCCCGCCCGCGGCGCGCAGTTGACCGCCTCCACGGCGGTTCGCCAGTCGAACGGGCCCGCCACCGGCGGGATGTTCATCCCGATCCGCACGGCTTCGGAAGGCACCCGTTCCCTCCAGGCCGCGATGCCGTCCACCGTGACATCCGCCGGCTGGTTCAATTCGTGCAGGGCCGTGATGACAATTTCACGCACGGCCCTGGGATCAAACCGGCCGCGTCCCACCGCGCGTGCGAAATCAAGCCGCACCTCACTCCAATCGGTGCCGAGCACTGCCGAGGCATAGACCGAGCCCCCTCCCGTGACGCCAATCTTGAGCTCGACCGTGGGCGCGGAGGACTTCGCCCCCACCGATAGCCCGCGCCAGCCCGAGCAGTCCAGCGGCGCCGGGAGAACCAGGGACCACACCGTGCCGTACGCCAGGGCGGGGACCGCCGTGAGCGTCAGGGCCTTCCCGCTCTCGCATCCCGGCGGGCCCGCCTTCACCGTGAACTGGGGCTTGGGATCGGTGCCCGCCCGGCGGACCGCGCCCGGCTCCGTTCCCGACACTGCCTTCTCAAAATCCTCGATGGGCAGGTACTCAAACGGGCTGGCCGGCGCCCTGGGGGCGGGGGCCGGCCTGACCTTTGGTTTCGGTCGGGGGCGGGGTTTCGGCCGGGGCTTGGGTTTCGGCGCGGGGGCCGGGGTGGGCGCGGCTTCCGGTGCCGGCGCTTCCTCTTCGTCCCCCTCCCCCATCAGTTCCACCGACTTCTCGTCGGTCTCCGGTGCGGCCTCCTCGGCCGCGCTTTCCGGGGCGGCAGCCTCGGGAGCGGCGGTCTCTGCGGGCGCGCCGGCCTCGGGCGCAGGCGTCGCGGCCGGTGTCTCGGCGGGGGCGGCATCGGAAGGAGCCTCCTCCTCGTCCGCGCGGGCCAGCGGATGGACGGCCAGGGCCGCGCCCAGGACGAGGGCGACCGCCCAGCGGTGCGCGGGGCCGGTGAGGATCACTTTCCCGCCACCGGTGCGGCGGGGGGCGGCGGCGCCTCCGCGGCGTCCCCCGCCTCGCGCAGGACCAGGTCGCCCCAGGTGCTGGGATGGTCCAGCCCCGACTCGCCGCGCAGGATCGCCCAGTACATCCCGTCCTCGCGGGCCCCGCCCTGCCGGTGCACGAGCAGGTTGAACCCGACGCGCGCCTCCGCCCGCGGGCTGGCCTGGACCAGCGCCCAGGGAATGAGTACCTCGACGGTCCAGGCCGGCGCCGCCAGTTTCGCGCGGGACCGCAGGGGACCCGCGCCGTTGTCGGCCGCCAGCACCTTGGCCAGGTTGGAGGCGACCAGCACCTGGTCCCAGCCCGTGACCGTCCCCTTGAGGCCGTCCCCCTCATGGTGCACGGCCACCGCCAGCGCCCCCCGCCCGTCCGGCCCGCCGCCGCGCGGCAGGAGGGCCAGGTGGAGCGTCGCCGGCGTGTAGCCGTCGCCGCGCCGGGCGGAGCCGTCCAGGAAGACCTCGATCCGGTCGGCGTCCTGCCAGAACACGCGCGGGTCGGTCAGTTCCACGGCGTCATCCTGGACCTCCACGCCGAGCGCGAGGCCCTTCTCATTCCACCCCACCCGGACCGAGGCCAGGCTCCACTCATCCAGGTCGTTCTCCAGCCGGCAGCCGTGGAGATAGAGCGCATTGGCCGGCCATTCGGACAGGTCGCCGTCCACGGTGTATCCGGCGGGCAGGCGGCCGATCCCCTGCGTGGGGCGGGGCATGGCGAACCGGTCGGACTGGTAGAGCTCGGCAGCCTCGGGCAGGGCGGTCAACTCCTTGTGCTTCGTCTCCAGCAGGGCGTTGACCTCGCGCGCGGCCTTCACCAGGGGCTCGCGCGGGGCTGCCGCCCCATCCAGCAGGCCCCAGCCGTCGGTGGGCGTGTCCTTCCAGCCGGTCCAGCCGCACCCGACGACAAAGGGGAGGGCCGACGCGCCCAGCGCGCCACGGTGGTAGGCGCGGGCCTGGCCCTCGGGCGTGCGCACCGCCCCACCCGCGTTCGGCGACGCCGCACCGGCGGCGACCAGCCGGGCCCCGAATTCGAGCACAAGAACCGGCTTCCCCGTCTTCTCGTACACGTCCTCGAGGTATCGACGCGGCAGGCGGCCATCGGGGCTCCACACCGCGAAGGTCAGGACATCCACATACGCGGCCAGCGCCTGGATCACCGCGACCGGCATGCCGGGATCGAGCAGGGGACCCAGATTCAGGAAGTTCGGGAACCGGTCATGGACCTCCTGCTGGACGCGGCCGCCGTAGGCGGCGTAAGCCTGCCGGGCGAACAATTCCGCGTCCGCATCAATTAATTCATACTGGTCCCACACCGTCCGGGCCGCGAGGTCGTCGAAGGAGCGCATGGAGGGCATGCGCGCCTGCAACTGCTTGAGGTCACCCCGGCACTGGTCCCGGATAAAGGAAACAAGTTTCTTCTTCGAGAGGGAATCCGCCCGGAGCGCCGCGAAGGCCAGCAGGAGGGCGCGGGGCGAGGGCACCGGTTGGGCCTCCCAGAGCACCCCGGCCACCTGTTTGGCGTCCTTGAGCGATCCCGCCAGCGACTCGCAGGCCTTGGCCACCGAGGGCCCGTACCAGGCGTCAAAGACGCCCTGGGTCAGGCCCCCCTGCCACTTGTCCAGCGAGAGGGTCATGACCGCCGGCATCGCCTCGGCCCGCGGCAGCCAGCCGGCGACATCCACCCCGTACCCCAGCCCGTTGAAGCCCCAGCCCGTCGCCTGCTCGATGGCCTTGGGAACGAAGGACGTGGCGTCGGGATCGCGGCCGTCCGGGGCCACCCCATTCACCACCCGCAGGAAGGTCCGCTGGCCCTGCGGGGACACATACCACAACCGGTCGCCCTCGTAGCCATGGTCGGAAAGG
>JAHFSL010000508.1 GCA_023265785.1 Candidatus Coatesiibacteriota bacterium
TGTCCCCATCGTCCGGCCGAGGGGAGGTATACAGGACGCCGCACGCGAGACACCTGACCACGGCATCCGAGGAGGCCAGCAGGGCGGTGGTGCAGGCCATATCCTCCGGCGTGGGTGCGGCCTGCGGCCGCGAGGATGGGAAGACTGCCGCCCGCTCCCCACTCCCGCACAACGGACACGGCACGATCCGGTACATCAGCGCCGCGCGCGGAGAACGGGAACCTCGCCGGACTTGATGATCCGGTGATCGGCGGTCACCAGGGTCAACCCCATCACCTTGGCCGTCGCAAGGATAAACTGGTCCGCCGGGTCCTGGTGGGAAAGATGAAGCTTGCGGCTGGTCCGGGCGATGTCAAAGGTCACGGGAGCCTCCTGGATCGGGGTCTGGGCCAGGGCCGAGTCAATCCACGCATCGGGGTCGCCGCGAACGCCGATGGCCCCTCGACCGAACAGGAGGAGAACTTCCCAAAGACTTATCGAGGACAGCCAAAGTTCGTTCCCGCTGTCCATCATCGCCATCCGCGCCCGCGGCGCAAACATTTCGGGCTGGTCAACGCTCCAGATCCACGCATGGGTATCCAGGAGCAATTTCAGGACCGGAGGACCTCCCAGTCTGACAACTTGCTCGCAGGTCCAATAATGTCACCCGTGATGCGCAGGGTCCCCCGCATTTGACCCATCCAGTTTCCTCGCGCCCGGGGCGCGCGTGGCGGAATGACCTCCGCCATCGGCTTGCCAAAGCGCGTAATCAGGATCGGCTTCCGATTTCTTCTCACTCGCTCCACGACCGACAGGCACTTCGCTTTGAATTTCGAGATCGCCATCGTTTCCATGATGCCCTGCCTCAAGCCTACCATGGTCATAAAACATGGTCAATCTCTGCCCGACGATCACTCTCCCCGTCACCGGAGCGACCACGGTCATCGGTCGAGTGGCCACGCGGTAGTGTGCCATCGTGTGGGGATGGCACGCTAGAAGCGAACGAGCGCGCGAAGGGCCTCCAGCCGCGACTCGATCTGCGCGGGCGTCAGCGACCGCAGGCGGTTCACTCCGAACTCGGCAACGGCGAAGGAGGACATGACCGTCGCCTTCGCCATCGCCTCCCGCAGGAGCGGGTCGGCGGCCGCATAGCCGGCGATGTCCGGCGCCCCCTTGGCCGCCATCACCCCCAGCATGGTCCCGGCAAAGACATCCCCCGCGCCTGTGGGATCGGCGAACTGATCGAGCGGTAGGGCCGGGATCGCGAACAGCCCGCGCTCGGTGAACATCAACGCTCCGTGCTCGCCCTTCTTGATGACCGCGATCTTCGGACCCATGCCGCGGACCGCCGCGCCCGCCTTGACCAGATTATCTTCCCCCGTCAGCAGGCGGGCCTCCTCGTCGTTCAGGAACATCAGATGGGTTCGGGCCAGCCCCTTGATGAGGACCTCCCGCTTGTTCAGGATCCAATGGTCAATCGTGTCGGCGGCCACGAACGCGGCCGGCCCGGCCTGGTCCAGGACCTTCAACTGGAGATCCGGATCAATGTTCCCGAGCAGGAGGATCGAGCCGGCCGGAAGGGGCCGGTCGAGCTTCGGATTGAACTGCATGAACACGCCGAGGTCCAGGGAGAGCGTCTCCCGGGTCTTGAACGCCGGAGCGTACCGGCCCGCCCACCGGAACGTCGGGCCGTCCAGCGTCGCCAGTCCGGCCAGGTCAATGGGACGCTCCTCCAGCGCCTGCCGGGCCGCCACCGGGAAGTCCTTCCCCACACAGGCGACGAGCCGGGGCCGGGCGAAAAACGACGCGGCATAGCAGGCGTAGGTCGCCGACCCGCCCAGGATATCCCCCGACGTGCCTGCGGGCCCCTCGATGTTGTCGAGCGCCACCGACCCGATGACAACGAGGTCAGCCATCAGGCGTTTCCTCCGGCCCGGGTGGCGCGGGCACGCTGAAACGCCTCCCCGGCATGGTGCGACGACCGGGCGAACGGCGAGGCAACGGCCGCCAGGAACCCCATGGCCCGTGCCCGGTCGCCCCAGCGCTCGAAGTCCGCCGGCGGGACATGGCGATGGACGGGCAGATGGGCGGGGGTCGGCTGGAGGTACTGGCCCAGCGTCAGGATCCCGCACCCGGCGGCCCGCAGGTCCGCCAGAGCCGCCAGGACCTCATCATCGGTCTCGCCCAGCCCCAGCATGAGTCCCGACTTGATCATGAGGCGGGGCGCGAGGGTGCCGACCATGTTCAGGACGGCCAGCGACCGGTCATAGCCGGCCTGGGGCCGGACGAGGGGCGAGAGGCGGCGCACGGTTTCCAGGTTGTGGTTGAACACATCCGGCCCGGCTTCCAGGACGGTCCGCAAGCGGCGGGCGTCGGCCCGGAAGTCCGGGGTCAGGACCTCAATCGTGGCCGCGGGCACGCGGGCCCGGACGGCGTGAATGCACCGGGCGAAGTGGCCCGCCCCCTGGTCGGGCAGGTCGTCGCGCGCCACCGAGGTGATCACCACATGGGAGAGGCCGAGGGCGGCCGCGGCCTCAGCCAGGTGCTCCGGCTCGGCCGCAT
>JAHFSL010000106.1 GCA_023265785.1 Candidatus Coatesiibacteriota bacterium
TGAGCAGGGCGAAGGCCTCCTCGTTGAAGCACACCAGCAGGTCAAGGGCCTCGCCGTGGGAGCGCACCGGCGAGGCATCCGCCCGGACCAGGAAATTGCAGGCCCCGCCCTTGATCTCGGCCGGGATCACCTGCAGGGTGAAAATCTCGTAGCCGGCGTTTGCCAGCGCCAGCGAAAGCAGTTCGCCGCAGGAGAGGACCCCCTCGCCCGCCTCACCGCCGATCTTGATGATCCGGTCCGTGCGTTCCGCCACGACTTCCCTGATTATACCTTCCAACGCCTGAGGCTCAGGATCCCTGGCCGCCCTCATCCAGCAAGGCTTTGAGGCGGCGGTAATCGGCGTGGCGGACCTGCGCTTCCAGGAACGGCAGGTCGTCCGGGGTGGCAATCTGATGCCAGCGGGGCAGGAGGAGGCTGGACCGGCCCAGCGCGGCCAGGTTGTCATGGAGCTGGGCGAGCTCCCGTCCGGTTCCCCAGGGCACGTCGCGAAACATCCTGACATCGGGGGCGCGCACACCAATCAGGTAGGTGCTTCCGTCCCAGGTCGGGCCGATGACGCAGTCAACCGACGACAGGCTTTCCACCGCCTGCTGGAGGGCCTCCTGGGGCAGGGTCGGCGAGTCACTGCCCAGAACGATCTGGCGGGCGAACCCGTTCATGCGGAGGCGTTCCAGGGCATGGTTGATCCGCTCGCCGATCGTCCGGCCCCGCTGGACGATGAACCGGCCCTCGAACTTCCCGAACCGGCCCATGACGAGCGCCTCGATTTCCCGGCCGCGTTCCTCGGGGCGGTAGAACGCGAACACCTCCGTCTCCTTGAGGCGCTGGGCCTTGGCCATGACGAGCAGTGCGCACTCCCAGTAGAACCGGGCGGCACGTTCCGCGCCCAGGGCTTCCTGCAGTCGCGACTTGACGGTTCCGGGCTCGGGATAGCGCAGGAAGAGCGCCAGCCCTGCGGGTGCCAGGGGCCGGGCGGGCGCCCCGTCTGGCTCAGCGCGGGCGGAAGGCGGGGTGTCCATGGCGGAGTATCTTATCAGCGCCCGCGGGACGGCCTGACGAACGACAGGCTCGGATTCCATGAATCCGGCGTAGAATAGGGCGTGAGAGAGGGGATGCGTATGACACAAGACCGACGATCGCCGCCGGCCGGGCGGCGCTGGATGGCCTGGGGCCTGCTCGCCGGAGTCTGTGCGGCCCGCCCGGTCGGGGCCAACTGCGTTGCCGACATCTCGCCCATCCCGGGCGAGGCGGCGCAGGCGATCTTTTTCCCCAACTGGCTGAAGGCGTATGCCGCCGCGTTCAACATCGCCGAGTACGGGATCACCTGCGGGGCGGGCTGTGCCGGCGCGGCCAACTGCGCGGGTGGCACCGGGTTGTGCGGGGGGACGGGCCTGCAGATGAACGGCCTCACAATCCAGAACTTCGGGACGGCGGTGGCCGGGACGGACATCGCGGCCGTGTACTGGCGGACGGACGCGGATGCGGCGGGGTTCTACCACACGATGACCGCCATCGCCCCGGACACCTGGACCTGGGCCTGGAACGGCGCGGAGGCCAACCCGAACTTCGCCGCCCTGCCGTCGCTCCGGATTTATGCCGATATTGCGGCCAGTCCCACGGAGGGGCGGACGATCCAGCTGGGGGTCCCCTATGACCCCGGGTTCAACGTGGGCGGCCTGACCGATACCTGCTGTTGCAACGCCACCTTCGCCGATGTCTCCAACCCGATGCCCAAATCCATCTATTACGTCTTCAAGCAGGCCGACCTGATCAGCGCCGCCCCCGGCGACACGATCAATTACACCCTGTACTACGGCCGACCGGGCGCGGGAAGTATCACCAACCTGGAGATCATTGATACCGTTCCGCCGTATACCCATTATGTGCCGGGAAGCTCGTCGGGGATTCCGGCGGCCACACCGGATCCCGGGTACGATCCGGATTGGGGGCCGCCCATCCGGCTCAAGTGGACCTTCCCGGGCCCGCTGGCGACCACGGGCGGGCCGACGGGGATGATCACCTTCAAGCTGACGGTGGACTGGGGGAACGGGGAGTCCTTTGAGCCAGGCTCCGGCGATGTGGCGGCCCCCGAGGGGTTCAACCTTTGGAACCAGGCCACCGGCGTCTTTCCCAACCTGGCGCCGGGCAGCCAGAACCATGCCTCCAACCAGACCCGGACTACGGTGACCCGGTACCTCTTCTGGAAAACCGGAGACCGGGACATCCTGTACACCTGCACGCCGATCGCGTGCGAGGAGATTACCTATTCGATTTTCATCAAGAACCTCTCCGCGACGAAGACCTGGTGGAAGGTGTCCATCTGGGACTCGGTCCCGGCCCAGTTGGATCCGTGGATGACGGGGTACGGCTTCGACGACCCCTGCCTGGGGTGGACCATGACCCCGGGCGGGTGTGCGGCCGCCACGCCGGGCCGGGTGATTGCGGGCGCCCAGACCATCCTGACCTGGACGCTGGACATGCCGCCGGCGATGACACTGGAATTGCGCTGGAAGGCCTCCATGCGGCCGAGCATCACGGCGGGCGCCACGACGATCAACAAGGTATCCATCATGGAGCAGGGGCGCAGTAACGTGGTCAACGGGACCGGCCACGCGGGCGCGCCGCGCAACTTCACCCACCTGGCGAATGTTATCCTGCGCACCACCTATGTCAGCTATGTGGCCTATGACTACACCTCGTGCTTCGACGCGGGGAACAACTATTACTTCATCACCTTCTATCCCCTGCATCCCTCCACCGCCTTCCAGCTCTTCTACCTGCAGGGGGCGTGCGGGCTGAACGCCTCCATCACCACGTCCGCGCTGGCCCTGCCCTGCTCGACCTGGCCCGGACCCGGGTGCAACATCGGGATCGAGCGCCAGCCCCAGATCTACGGAGGGAATACCGGCTACCTGATCTGCAACAATCCGCGGAATGACTACTACAAGCTCGTGGCCAACTCGCCGGTCCTCTGGGAGGTGATGCCCGATTCTGATGAGACCAATCAGGATTCGGTCATGTATGCGCCCACGACCTCCATCACGTTCTGCGGGTACACCGTCTACACCTACCGCCGCCAACAGTTGGCGAACGGGAACGCCACCGAGGGTGACTACCTGGGCCTCGTCAACACCGAGAATACGGCGACCACCGTCCACCTGTTCACCTGGAACGGCGCCTCGCTGGCTTGGGACTACCAGGAATCACGGACCATTGACCCCTTGAGCCAGTGGTCCACCGGCGGCACCTCGCCGACGGACGAGGGGCACTGGCGGGTCCTCTCCTCCGATTCCAAGCTGATCTGCTGGCAGGGGGACGCGTACGAGGGGATGACCGACTACGACAACTTCACTACCATGGCGCCGGCCACCAGCGGCAACCTGGTGGCCAAGTCGCCCGACATCTTTTACGCCTACACTGGGCGGCGGGGCGCCGGGTTCGTCATCACCAACATCGGTGCCGTCAACGCCAAGTACGAACTCTGGCAGTACCAGTCGTCCGAACGGACCCTCACGGTGGGCTTTGTGCCGCCCCTGCTGGGCGGGGCCTCGGGGACCTGGGTGCCGGTGGACGCCAACACCGTGCCGTTCGGTCAGGCCGCGGCGAGCCCGTACAATCCCCAGTCCTACAGCACGAACGCGTGCGACAACACGAAGGTGGACTTTTCCGAGACCTTCGAACTGCTCCAGGTGCGGGTCCTGGCCGGGACGATCCAGGTCCGGACCGGCCGGGGCGCCTCCTCCCGGTACGGCGGCTATGTCCTGCACGGGCTGGACGGCCCGGGCGGGAACCCGTCCCAGTCGGTCAACGAGTTCTGGCACACCCAGCACTTGGGGGACTCGTCCAACGACCTGGTGGCTTTCTGCCCCGCCAAGGGGATGGTGGTCCAGATGACCTCGGAGGACGGGTTCTCGGCGACCTATACCTCGACCGGGCCGGACCAGCCGATGGCCTTCTGCGGCATCAGCGAGCTCGCGGGGTCCTGCGGGACCAACTACCGGGGCCGGGTCCTGGCGCCGGTCGGCGGGCGCGTCATCGCCCAGCAGAACGCGACCTACTTCACCGAGCGGGGGTATACGGCCCCGTTCCTCTCCACCGGCGTGCACTATGACATCATCGCCCCGACCACCGTCTTTGCGGGGCAGTCGTTCTGGATCACCGTGGTCGTCCTGAACCAGGGCGGCGGGACCAAGACGGACTACTGCGGCACGACCACCTTCACGTCCACCGACCCGCTGGCCAAGCTGGAGGGCGTGGGCATGGCCACCTACGACTTCACGTGGTCGTCGGCCACGGCCTGCAATACCGCGCCCAACGAGGACGGGGTGAAGCTGTTCTTCAATGTGACGCTGACCCGGCTGGGGCTCCAGACCATCGTGGGATCGGACACGGCCGACGGGTCCATCACCGGCCTCACCGCCGTCATGGTCGTGGGCGCGGATGTGAAGCTCACCAAGGAGCCCCGGCTGACCGTGGGGGCCTCGGGCGACATCGTCTCGTTCCGGGTCTGCTGGAGCAACTACTCGAGCGCCTCGGCGTTCACCTTCGTCATCACGGACGCGGTCCCGCGGGGCACCACCTTCCTGCCCGAGGCCGGGACGGCGGCGTTCGACTGCGGAAACACGGACGGCTTGCCGCCCGTGACGGCGTATTCGACTGCGACCTCGGTGACGCCGCCGGCGGCGTTCACGACCGGCAATCCCACGGCCGGGACCTTTTGGCTGCGCTGGACCATCCCCATGTCCGGCGTGGGCACGACGGGGTGTGTGTGTTACAGAGTGACCGTCAATTGAAGTGAGCGGGATAACGACACCGGGAGAGCGGAGAGGCTTGCGCTCCCGGTGGGGTCAGGCCTGGCCGGCCATGACGGAGGGAAGTGTCACGATGATGCTCCAGGCCCTTCTGCTGGGCGCCGCCCTGCTGGTTGCCCCGGGCCTGCTGGACTCCCCCGTGGATCTGCCCAAGCGGCTGTGGATCGAGGGCGTGGTCATGCTCGGGTGGCTGGGCTGGCTGGCCGCCGGGCTGGAGCAGGGCCGGCTGGCGTGGCGTCCCTCGGCGCTCGTCGCGCCCGCCATCGGGCTGGTGGGTATCGTGACCGCCTCCGCCCTCGGAGCCGCCAATCCTGCCCAGGCCCTGGAGGCCGCGGGATTCGGGCTGGCGCTGGCGGCGCTGGCCCTGCTCGCCTCCGGCGCCCTGCCGGACGCGGGGGAGGAGGCCGTGCTGAATGCCGCCCTGCTGGCGGCGGGGCTGGAGGCCCTCTACGGCATCCTCCAGTACGCGGGCATCGAGTTCCTGCCGTGGGCGTCCTCGTGGGGCTCGCGGTGCTTTGGCACGCTCGGGAACCCGATCTTCTTCGCGGAGTTTCTCGCGCCGCTGTTTGTGGTCGGAGTGGCGCGCTGGCTGGCGGAGGAGGACGAGGAGCGCAAGGACCTGCACGCCCTCCTGGTGCTGACGGTGTTTCTCGCGCTCCTCTTTGCCCAGACGCGCAGTGCCTGGTTGGGCGCCGCCGGCGGAGCGGCCGTGCTCGTCGCCGGGCTGGCGCGGGCGGTGCCCGGTGGCCGGGCCCTGCTTGGCCGCAACCGGACCTGGCTCCTGGCCTTCGGCGGATTCGCGGTGGCGGTGGCGCTGACGGTGTCCAGCCCGGCGGTGTTCGGCAAAGGGGCGCTTCCGATCCGGGACCGGCTCCGGGACATGGTGGACCGCAAGGGGTGGACGGTGCGTCACCGGCTGGTCCTCTGGCGGGCGGGCCTGGTCATGGCGCGCGAGGCACCGCTCCTGGGCGCCGGCCCCGACCAGTACGGGTCCCGGTTTCCCCTGGCGCAGGCGGCGTTCCGCGACGCCGCCGCGCAGGCGGGATTCTTCTTCGCCCCCAAGGAGCAGAAAGCGCACAACGACTACGTCCAGGACCTCGCCGAAACCGGCGTGCTTGGGCTGGGCGCCTGGCTGTGGGTGCTCGCCGTGGTGTGGCGGTGCGGGGGACGGGCGATGCGCGGGGCGATGGACCCGGGGCAGGGCGCCGTGGCGGCCGGATTGCTGGGCGGGTGCGTGGCGCTCATCCTGGATGCGGGATTCAACTTCCCGTTCCGCATCCTGCCGGTGGCCGCGATCTTCTGGCTCTGCGCGGGCCGGTTGGCGGCACGCGGGGGGGCCGGTGGCGAGCTCCGGACGGGAGCGCGGCTGGCCGAGTGGCCCCGGCCCCGGCGCCGGCTGGCCGCCGCCGCCGCTGCGGCGGGCGCTTGTGTCTGGATCGGCCACCTGACGGTGCCGTCCGTCCGCGCCGACCGGAATCTGGCCCGCGCCACGGCCTACCTCGGGTCCAACTTTTACGAGATGGCCGAGGACGCGCTGGCCGAGTCCCTGGCCCTGCGGCCGGGGGACGCCTACGCGCACTACCTGGCCGGCACCGCCCTGGAAAAGACGTGGACCTTTGACTGGACCGGCCGGACGCTCGACCGCGCCCTGGAGCACTACCTCACCGCCCGCCGACTCGGGCTGAACGACGAGCTTCTCTACGCCCATCTTGCGCTCGTGTACGAGAAAAAGGGGCAGTTGGACCGCGCCATCCTGGCCGGCGAGGAGGCGGTCCGGATCTTCCCCGAGTCGGGGGACCACGCCTCCAACCTCGCCTACTGGTATGCCACGCGCCACCGCTCGCTGGACCGGGCCCTCGGGCTGGCCGACGGCGCCGTGGCCTCGGTGCCGCGCCATCCGCTGTACCACTGGAGTCGCGGGCTGGTGCTCGAGGCCCTGGGACGGCCGCGCGAGGCGCTGGGGGAGCTGGACATCACACGGCCCCTCCTGCCGAACGTCCAGAATGGCGCCGGGTACCTCGCCGACCTCGCCACCGACACCGCACGAGTCCGTGCCGCAGCGGGTCGGGACCAGACACCGCGCCGCCCCATGGGGGTCAGCCTGCAGACGTTCTAGCGGAAGGCTAGAACGTGGGGATCAGGGTCCTGAGCTTTTCGGCGGCCCGGGCGCGATGCGACAGCCGCTGTTTTTCGGAGAACGGAAGATCCGCCAGGGTCCGTCCGTACTGGGGCAGGAAGAAGATCGGATCGTACCCGAACCCCCCCTCGCCCGAAGCCTTGACGGCGATCTCGCCTTCCAGCGACCCTTCCGCCGTGATGGACTCGCCGCCGGGTTTGGCCAGCGCCAGGACGCACTTGAACCGGGCGCGCCGCTTGCGGGTACTGCGAAGGACTTTCAGCAATTTCCTCGTGTTGGCCTCGTCGGACGCCCCGGCCCCGGCGAACCGGGCACTGCGGATGCCCGGCGCGCCGCCGAGGATGTCCACTTCCAGCCCCGAATCGTCCGCAAGCGCCCACTGGCCCGAGGCCGCCGCGAGCGCCTTGGCCTTCTTGAGCGCATTGTCCTTGAACGTGCCCATGTCCTCGTTCACGACGGGCATCTGGACGCCGCGCGACTCGGGGAGCACCAGCTCCATGGGCGAGCCGCGGAACAGGGCCTGGAGTTCCTCGAGCTTGCCGCGATTGCGGGTGGCGATGAGGACGATCATGCGGCGCGCGCCCCGGCCGCCACGGGCGCTGCAGCCGCCAGTGCGCCGCGCTGGAGCGCCACCAGCGTGCCCAGCCCCTTGCGGGCCAGGGCCAGCAGGGCGGTGAGGTCGGTTTCGGAGAAGGGGGAGCGCTCGGCGGTTCCCTGGATCTCCACCAGCCGACCGGACGCCGTCATGACGATGTTCATGTCCAC
>JAHFSL010000107.1 GCA_023265785.1 Candidatus Coatesiibacteriota bacterium
GGCCTTTCGGAGTCGTTCCTCGAGATGATTCACGCCGCCGGCATTGACCGGGCCTGCCTCACGCTCAATGACCTCCATACCGGCGACACCCGACCCGAGATCGCCCGGGTCGCCGACCGGCTGGGATATGTCTACGGCCCCTATGACTGCTACGACTCCGTCCACAAGCCGGGCGCGAAAAACTCCTGGGAGTCCGCCCAGTTCGACACCTGGCTGTACGAGCACGGGGGGATCCTGAAGGAGGACGGGAAGCCGGGTCGGGGATTCCAGAACACGGGGCATCAGTTGAGCCCGCTGGCCGCCCGGCCGTATGTGGAGAAGCGGGTCCGGGCCGAGATGGAGAAGGTCCCGTTCAGCATGCTGTTCATGGATTGCGACGCCGCGGGCCAGTACTTCGATGACTTCTCCCCGGAGCATCCGGCCAACCAGGCGACGGACTGCGCGGCCAAGGTGGACCGGATGCGCTGGATCGCGACCACCTTTGGCATTCCCATCGGATCCGAGGGCGGGTCGGCGGTGGCCGCGGGCGTCATTTGCTTCGCGCACGGCATGCTGACGGGCGCCATCGGGGACTGGGTGGACCCGGACTTCAAGAACGAAAAATCAAAGTACTTCCTGGGAAGTTGGTACCCGCCGGAGGCCCCGGACGTGTTCTTCAAGAAGGTGGCGGTCAAGGCCCGTACCCGGCTGGAGATGTTCGACCCCCGGTACCGCCTGCCGTTGTACGAGGCGGCGTTCCATGACTCGGTCATCGCCACCCACCACTGGCTGACCCCCAGCCTCAAGTTCAAGGGGGTGGAAGCCACCGCGGCCCTGCTCGAGCAGTTGTATAACGTGCCGGCGCTGTATCACCTCACCCGGGCGGTGTTCTCCCGAAACCAGGCGGCGATCCTGGCGCACTACCGGTTCTTCTCGCCCCTCCACCGGCGGCTGGCGCTTCAACCGCTCACGGAGTTCGACTGCCTCACGGCCGATCGGCTGGTCCAGCGCACCCGGTTCGGCGACGGCACCGAGATCATCGCCAACTTCACAGACCATCCCTGGCACGGGAACGGGCTGGACATCCCCGCCGGGTCGGTCATGTCACGGCTGGGGAGCGAAGCGTCTTCCTACATGCCCTGCTACCCTTAACACTAACGCGCGACTCTTCGGACAGTGGAGTCAGGTGATCCTGGATTTCCTTCGGAGGAACACCGCAACATCTGACTTTTCGAGCTTCCCTTGGGCGACCTTGAGGACGAGGTCTTCATACTCCTTCGTGGCCAAGGGGAGGTCCACTCCATTGACCATGAGAAAGGTCCAGGCTGCTGCTGCCGCCGCGCGCTTGTTGCCATCCACGAAGGGGTGGTTGGAAGAGATGTGAAAAAGGTATGCGGCGGCCATCTCAAACAGGTCGTGATGCATGAATTCGCCGCCAAAGCTCGCCGCCGGGGCGGCGAGGGCGGATTCGAGCATGCCGCGGTCCCGCAGTCCGGCGGATCCCCCGTGTTCATTCAACTGATCCTGGTGGAAGGCAAGGACTTCGTCAATCGTCAGGAAAATCGGGTCCATGGGATGGACCGATTCAGGCAAGACGCTTCAGAAAGGCCGCATGCTTCTTGCTGACCTGGGCGTAGGCCTCCATGACATTGGGCCGCCGCTCACCCTTCCGGTCTGGCGTGACCACGAGGCGATCACCACTAATGGTGAGCGAGAGGGAAGTCTTCTCATTGATGTGCATAACATCCATCAGCGCTCGGTCAATCACGAGCGCGTAACTGTTGCCGTGCTTGGTCAGGGTCTTGGTCACCTTGCCACCTCCTTAGAAGTTAGTACATTGTACTAACGATGTTCCGGGGCTGTCAAGGTGGAAAGCCGGCGGGTCGTTACACGAGCTGGCGGAGGCGTTCGGCGAGGCGGATCAGGCGGGCTTCAAAGTCCGTGGCCTTCGCGCGAGACTCCTCGACGAGTTTCGGCGGGGCCTTGGTGAGATAGTCAGAGTTGGCCAGCGTGGTTCGGGTCCGGTTCAGGAGCGCCTGCAGTTCGTCCTGCTCCTTCAGGAGCCGGGCCTTCTCGGCCGCCGGGTCGGCGGCTGCGGGCAGGCGCAGGTAGACCGTGTAGCCGGGGATGACCCCTGACACCGAGGGCTTGGGGGCCTCGCTCCCCGCGGCCAGCGCGGCAAGTTTGGCGCGGGTCATCGTTGTCAGGTACCCGGAGGCGAGCAATTCGTCCAGCCGCGCGCGGGCGGGCGGATCGGCGGGCAGCACCGTCGCCTCCACGCCCTCGGCGGCGGCCAGCCCCGATTCGTGCTTGAGTGCGCGCAGTCCGGACGCGATGGCCAGCGCGTCCGACATCAAGTGGGCGGCGGCGGGATCGTCCCCGATGGGGCCGGAGACCGGCCAGTCGGCCAGCATGACGAAGGCGCCCGCCGTACCGGCTGAGCCCGCAGGAGCGGGCACGGCGAGGCGCCGGTGGGGGAGCCGCTGCCAGATCTCCTCTGAGATGAACGGCGCCACCGGATGCAGGAGGCGCACCGCGGTTTCCAGCACGGTGGCCAGCGTCCACTGTATGGCGGCGCGGCGGGTGGGGTCCTTGAGCCCGGGCTTCGCCAGTTCGAGGTAGACATCACAGACTTCGTGCCAGAAGAACTCCTCGAGCAGTCCGGCGTATTCGTTGAAAGCGTACCCCTCCAGGAGGCGGGTGGCATCGGCCGCGACCGCATGGGCGCGCGTCACGATCCACCGGTCGGCCACGGTGCGGCCCGCGGGTGGCTCCGCGGTGTGCGCATACCCGTCCATCTCTCCGAGCGCGAATCGGGTCGCGTTCCAGATCTTGTTCATGAAGTTGCGGGCGTGTTCCACCCGGTCGGGGGTTAGCCGAAAGGACTGTTTGAGAGACTCCTGCGAAACGAGAGCGAACCGGACCGCGTCGGTGCCGAACTGGTCGAAGAGTTCCAGCGGGTCCACCACATTCCCCTTGGTCTTGCTCATCTTCTTGCCCTCGGGGTCGGTGATAATCGAATTGAACACCACGGTGCGGAACGGGATTGTTCCGGTGTGTTTCAGCCCCATCATGATCATCCGTGCGACCCAGAAGAAGATGATGTCGGATCCCGTCACCAGCACATCGGTGGGGTAGAACATGGCCGCACCCAGTTTCTTCTGATCCGCAGCCTCGGGCCAGCCGAAGACGGAGAATGGCCAGAGGCAGGAAGAGAACCATGTGTCGAGCGTGTCGGGGTCCTGGGTCAAGGTGCCGCCGCACTTGGGACAGGCCGCGGGAGCGGTCTCGGCCACGGTGACCTCGGCGCATTTCTGGCAGTGCCACGCCGGGATGCGGTGGCCGAACCAGATCTGGCGGCTGATGCACCAGTCCTGGATGTTCTTCATCCATTCATAGAAGATTGCGGGCTGGTTGGCGGGCAGCAGCCGCACCCCGCCGGGGTCGTGCGGATCGCGCTCGCCGCGCTCCACCACCTCGACGGCCTGTGCGGCCAACCCTTTCATATTCATGTACCACTGCATGGAGATGACCGGCTCGAGGATGGTCGCGCACCGCTCGCAGAGCCCCACGGCGGAGGTGTGGGGCTCCACCTTCGCCAGCAGCCCGTCGGCCTCGAGGTCTGCCACGATCTTGTCCCGCGCCTTGAACCGGTCCATGCCGGCGTAGGGCCCGGCCGCGGCGTTCAGGGTGGCGTCCAGGTTCAGCAGGCTGATGATCGGGAGTTTGTGCCGCTGGCCCGCCGCAAAGTCGGCGGGGTCGTGCCCGGGCGTGATTTTCACCGCGCCGGTTCCGAATTCCCGGTCCACGAACGGATCGGCGATGACCGGGATCTCCCGATTGAGGAGGGGGAGAATCGCGGTCTTGCCGATGAGCGCGCGGTGGCGGTCGTCGTCGGGATGCACCGCCACGGCCGTGTCGCCCAGCAGGGTTTCCGGCCGGGTGGTGGCCAGGACCAGTTCACCACCGCCCTTCAACCTATAGATGAGGTGCCAGAGCGACCCTTTCCGGTCCTGCCGCTTGACCTCCAGATCAGAAAGGGCGGTCTGGCACCGCGGGCACCAGTTCACGATGCGCTCGCCGCGATACACCAGCCCATCGCGGTGGCAGTCCACGAAATGGCGGATCACCGCCCGGCACAGGTCGTCCTCCATCGTGTACCGGAGCCGGTCCCAGTCGCAAGAGCAGCCGATGACCTTGAGCTGCTCCACGATGCGCGTGGCGTGGACCTCCTTCCACCTGTCTACGCGCTTCAGGAATTCCTCGCGGCCGAGGTCGTGCCGCGTTTTGCCCTCCTGTTCCTTGAGTTGCCGCTCCACCATCAGCGTCGTTGAGATGGACGCGTGGTCGGTGCCCGGCACCCAGCAGGCATTGAACCCCTGCATCCGCTTCCACCGGATCAGCACGTCCTGGAGCGTGTTGACGAGTGCGTGACCCAAGTGCAGGGACGCCGTGATGTTGGGCGGCGGAATGACGATCGTGAACGGCTTCTTCGGCGAGTCCGGGCTGGCGCGGAACGCGCCCGCCGCCAGCCAGGCGGCGTACCAGCGCCGCTCGACGGCCTTGGGGTCGTACCGGGGGGCGAGCGGCTCGGCGGCCATCAGCCGCGCCCCCGGCGCGCCGCGTCCAGGTGCGCCTGCACTTCGGCCCGGGCGGCGGTCCGGCCCCCATCCTTGGGGTTCGGCGGCAGGAGGGCAAGCGCCCGGCGCAGGGTCGCCGCCGCCTCGGTGTCGCGACCCACCCGGTGCAGGGCCCAGCCCAGCGTGTCCAGGTACCGGGGATCGGAAGGCACTTGGGCCACCGCGGCCCGCCCCAACGCCACGGCCTCCTCCAGCCGGGTCCCGCTCTCGGCAAGAAAATACGAGAGGTTATTGGCAATATCCTCGCGCCGGGGATTCAACGCGTAGGCGCGGTCCAGGGCGCGGATGGCCTGCGGGATCGCGCCCTTGCGCTCAAAGAGGGTGGAGAGGTGCTTGTAGACATTCTCATCCTCATACCCCAGCGCGAGCGCGCGGCGAGCATACAGGATGGAATCGTCCAGCGCGGTGCCCTGCCACTCGAACCGCCCCAGTGACATGGCGGCCACGGAGTACCGGAAGTTCAGGAATTTGTTGGACGGGTTCGCGCGCACCCCGGCGCCGTAGTAGACGCTGGCCATCTCGTAGTTGTTGTAGGACACCTGTCGGTCGCCCTCCATCTGCTGGCGGTCGGCCCAGAGCCGGTGGTACACGGGAGGGAGCGCGGCCAGCCCGCAGGCCAGCGGAATGGCGGCACCCGCCCAGGCCAGCCCGCGGAATCGGGGGGGCAGGGGATCCGCGGCGGCCGTGACGGCCGGGGCCGCCAGGAGGCCGAGCGCGGCGAACAGGACCCAGGCCGTCGGCTCAGTGAGGAGCGGGAAATTCCCGGCGCCGTCCACCGCCACGGCCGTGACACAGCCGATGACGCCCAGCCCGTGCCAGTCGCCGGACCGGGCGCGGGACCAGCCCCACCGGACCGCCGTCGCCAACAGCCACCACCAGAGACCCAGCCCGACCACCCCGGTTTCGGCCAGCAGGTGCGCGTGGTCGTTGTGGGCGTAGGCCTCCTGGCTGGCGAAGAAGACATCCTTCGAGGTTCGCGCGGTCCGAGTGGCCAGCCGTAAGGCCGGGTACCTTGCCCCGTACGACCCCAGTCCGCCGCCGAGCACGGGAAACTCGCGGGCGATGCGCGCGCCGACCTCGGTGGTCACGAGCCGGAACCGGAGGGAGTACCCGTGCGGGTTCACCGCGTCGCGCAGACGGTCGCCCACGGGCACCGCCGGCCGGCCGCCGACCTGGGCGGAGCTGACGAGGAACCCGGCGATTAGCGCGACCGCCGCGCCGGAAGCCAGCCAGGTCCGGTTGGCGTCCAGCTGGGCCCGGCCACGGGCCGTCAGACCCAGCACGGTGAACTGGACGGCCGTGGCCGCGAGGATTGCGAACCACGAACTGCGGGTCCAGGTGAGGAACGCCGCCAGCCCGAGCGCGGCCAGCAGGAGGGTGAGCAGGTCCTTGGTCTCCTCGCGCTCGGTGGCCAGCCAGCGCGCGAACGCGACCGGGAAGAGGGCCGCGAGGTAGCCGCCGAGGAACACGGGATTCCCGAGCGTGGAGAATACGCGGGGCCGGAAGTGGGAGGACCACTCGATCAGCTCGAACCCGAAGTACTGACCGATGCCGTAGACCGCGGTCAGCCCGCCGGCGATGCCCAGCGCGTCCGCCAGCCGGTCGCGGCCGGGCAGCGAGGCGGCCATGACGGCCACGGTGGCGAGCGCGCCGAAGTAGGCCAGCCGCAGGGCCCCCTCCGCCGGCGCGGTGGTGTGGACGAGCGAGAGCGCGGCCCAGCTCAGCCAGCCCAGCAGGGGGGCGGCGAGCGGGAACGCCGGGGCGACGGGTTCGCCGAACACGACCCGGCGGGCGACGCCGCACCCGATCAGGATCGCGGTGGCCAGCGCCAGGGCGGCGTCCTTGGGCAGGCCCGCCGCGTCCTGGACGAGCGTGGGGGCGACCGCGAGGGGGAGCGCGTAGGCCGAGGCCACGAGGGCGGCCTGAACGGTCCGGGTCAGCGGCAGGGGACGCACGAGAACCCCGGGTCAGTCAGCCGCGGGATCGAGCTGGCGGGCCAGCGCGGCGAGCATCTCGCGGGAGACGAGCCCGGCCAGCCGGCCCCGGTCCACGATGCACGCGGCGGGCGCGCCCTGCTCCTCGAGCCGGCGGGCCACCTCGGGCAAGGGGTCGGCGGGATCGGCCAGCACGGGCGCGCGCATGACGGCACCCGCCGTCACGGTCGGGCCGCCTTCCCGTCCGAGCGACCGCACCAGGTCGTCGTGCCCCAGGAGCCCCACGACCCGGCCGCGGGCGAGCACCGCGAAGTGGCGAGTCGTCCCCTCCAGGAGCCAGGGCACCAGTTCGCCCAGTTCGGTTTCCGGCTCCACCGCCACGGGTTCCTGGGGAAGGAGATGGGCGGCCAGCAGGTGTGCCAGGCTGTGACGCGCGCGAACCGCCGCGACTTCCGCCTGGCCGACCACGGACATGTAGATCGCGATCACAAACAGGAAGGGATTGAGGGTGAGCACGCCCCAGAGCAGGAACCCGAAGAGGAACACCCTGCTCACCGCGACTGCCCGGGCCGTGGCGGCCACATAGGACCGGCTGCCCGTGGCCAGCCACGCCCGGAGGAGCCGGCCGCCGTCCATCGGGAAGGCCGGGATGAGATTGAACACCCCCATGGCCAGGTTGATCTTGAACAGGAAGGAAATGCACCGGGAAAACAGGGTGGGATTTTCCAGAACTTCCTGGAGGGAAAACGGGTGGAAGGGGTCCACGCTGAACGGCATGCTGGCCGGGGTGAAATAGATGAAGGCGAAGACCACCACGGCGACCAGAACATTGACCAGCGGGCCGGCGGCGGTGATCGCGGCCTCCTGCCGGGGCGATTCAGGGATCCGCTCGAGGGCGGCCATGCCGCCGATGGGGTAGAGCGTGATCCCCCGCACCCGGATGCCGTACCGCTGGGCCGTCACGGCATGCCCGAATTCGTGCATGACCACCGTTCCGAACAGGAGGATGATCTCGGCCAGCCCCCAGCCCAGCGAGCCCCAGCCCTCCTGCGCCACGCTGGCCGCCAGGACGGTGGGCATGACGACCATGAAAGTCCAGTGAAGGCGTACCGGCACGCCGCGGGCCGTAAAAAGGCGGTATCCGTTCATGGCGTCC
>JAHFSL010000509.1 GCA_023265785.1 Candidatus Coatesiibacteriota bacterium
CGTGGACAACGGCAACGGGGGATTCTATCTGTATGCCGTCCGCCGTGATACCCGGAGCCCGGTGCCGTTCACCACCTGGTTTGCTCCCGGCACGGAGATGCTCTTCGGACCCGGCCTGCTGCAACTGACGTCGGGCCGGCCGGCCGGGGCACTGGAATCCTTCCGTGCGGTTCAGGCGCGCCTGCCCGCGGTCGGCGCCGCGCGCAACATGGTCGGCCACCAGCTGGCGGAGTTGGGCCAATCCGCGGAGGCGTTCGCGAGCCTGGAGCCATTCGCGCGGCAGGGCATGCTCGACGTCATGAACCTGGCGGAATACGGCGCCATGGCGTTGGCCACGGGGAGGTACCGCGTGGCCGAGGAGGCCCTCACCCGGGCGCTGGCCTGCTACCCGGAAATGCGGACGGCCCTGCTCCTCAACCGTGCCCAGGTCCGCCTGCAGCTGGCCGTGACGGCCTGCCGGGCGGGTCGGTGGCGCGACGGATTGGCCCGGACGGCGCTGGCGCGCGAGGACCTGGAGGACGTGCGCCCACCCGTGTTGGCCCCCGCGGCGGAGCCGGCCTGGCGCCTGGCCGCCACATTTGCCACCGGGCTGGCGGGGGAGCTGGCCCTGGGCGCGGGGGACCGGGCGGAGGGAATTCGCGGGCTTCAGGACGCCATCCGGATGGCCCCGGAAGGCCCCAACGCCGCTGGCTGGCGCCGGCGCCTGGCCGCGCTTGGCGTGCGGGAGGACTGGCTGGAGGTGCCCCGGTAGGAAGGACGCGACACCGCCCTCCGGATGCGCGAGAATCAAGACCCATGTCCTCCGCGGCGTCCCTCCGGGTCGACCTTAACGGGAGGATCCTGCCCGCCCACCGGGCCGGGCTGTCGGTGTTCGACCGGGGCTTTCTCTATGGCGATGGCATCTACGAGACGATCCGCGCGTACGGCGACCATCCGTTCCGCCTGCCGGCCCACCTGGACCGCCTCCGTGCCTCGGCGCACCGGACCGGTATCCGGCTGCCGGGAAATGGCGCAGGACTCACCATGACAGTCCACCGGGTCCTGACCGCCAACCGGCTGGCGGACGCGCGCATCCGGATCACGGTGAGCCGGGGCGCAGGCGGCCCCGATCCCGCCCTGGTGAAGGGGCTCCGGCCCACCGTGCTGGTGACTGCGGCGCCGTACACCCCGCCCCCGCCGGCGGCGGTCCGCGACGGGGTGCGGGCGGTCATCACGAGGATCGTACGCAACGACCGGCGTGCGGTGGACCCGGTGATCAAGGCGACGAGCCTGCTCAACAATATCCTGGCGACCCGGGAGGCTACGGGCCGGGGCGCGCGCGAGGCGATCCTGCTCAATCCAGCGGGGGATGTGGCCGAGGCGGCCTCGGCGAATGTCTTCTGGGTGCGGCGCGGCGTGCTGACCACGCCGTCGCTGGCCGCGGGCATCCTGCCGGGCGTCACGCGGGCCGTGGTCCTGGACCTGGCCCGCCGGCTGGGGTTTCCCGTGCGGGAGGGCCGGTTTCCCCCGGCGGCCCTGATGGGGGCCGAGGAGGCCTTTGTCAGCGCCTCCACGATCGAGATCCTGCCCCTCGCATCGCTGGGCGGGCGGCGGTTCCCGGCAAGGCGGCCGGTCACGCGCGCGCTCCAGACGGCCTACCGGGTGACGGTGGACGCCGAGCGTGGCGGCTAGCCCCGGCGGCGTGCCCGGCCCGGCGGCCCGACTGGCGCCGGAGGCCGCGGCCCGCCTTCGCCTGCTGGGCGCGATCGCGGAGGAGCGGGGGCAGGGCGCGTGGCTGGTCGGCGGGCCGGTTCGCGACCTCCTGCTGGAGGCGGGCACCGTGGACCTGGACGTCGTCGTGGAGGGAGACGGGCTGGCCTTCGCGCGCCGCGCGGCGGCGCGGCTGGGTGCCGGGGTGCAGGAATACCCCCGGTTTCACACGGCCACCCTCACCCTGCCTGGCCTGGACCGGGTGGACGTGGCCACGGCGCGGGCGGAAACCTACCCCCGGCCGGCGGCCCTGCCGGAGGTGGTGCCGGCCGCCATCGGCGCGGACCTGGGCCGCAGGGATTTTTCCATCAACGCCATGGCCATGGCGATCACGCCCGCGCGGTTCGGGGAGATGCTGGACCCGCACGCGGGGGCGGCGGACCTGGCCGCGGGCCGGCTCCGGATTCTTCATGCGGGGAGCTTTCTCGACGACCCCACCCGCCTGCTCCGCATGGCCCGATTCGCGGGCCGGTTCGGGTTCGTGCCCGATGCGGCGACGCGGGAAGCGATGGCCGGGGCCCTGGCGGCGCGCATTTTCGACTTCCTCTCTGCCGACCGCCTGCGCGACGAGGTGTTTCATGGCCTGTTCGAGTCCGAGCCGGCCGCCGTGTTCTCCCACTTGCGCGAATGGAACCTGCTGGAGGTGGTCCTGCCCGGCGCCCGCCCGGAAGGAACATTTGCCGGGGAGGTGGAGTCGATGAAGCATGTGGTGGCGCTGGTGGAAAAGGGTCCGACCTGGGACCCCGCCGTGGCGTGCCTTCTCTTGCTCCTGCGCCACGCCAGCCCGG
>JAHFSL010000108.1 GCA_023265785.1 Candidatus Coatesiibacteriota bacterium
GACGCCCCGGAAGGCGCCCGGGTCACCCACAGCACCCGGCTGGCACTCGTGGATGCGCGGGGGCGGGTCCGGGGTCTGTACGATACCCAGCGCGGGTCGCCCCGGGAGGCCCTCCTGCGCGATGCCGCTGCGCTCCTGGCCCGGGGGGGCGCATGAGGCTCCGGGACCTGGCGGCCATCGGGGTGCTGGGCGGGGCGATCGCCTGGGGGCTGTACGTCCTCATCGGCGCCACGCACATGATGCCCGCGGCCGCGGCGCTGGAAGCGGAATACGTGGACCACGCGTGGGACGCGATGATGAAGCTGACGCTTCCCATTTTCGGGCTGTGTCTGGCCACGATCATCGTGGCGCTCCTCCGGTTCCGGGTGCCCGACGCCGATACGCGGGAGGCCGCGCCGGTGCATGCCAGCCGCGGCGGGCTGGTCGAGGCCGCCTGGATCCTGGCCAGCCTCGGGCTGACCCTGGGGCTGGCGGCCTACGGCACCCGGGAGTTCCGGCTGATCCGGGGTGATGACCATGCGGACCTGGATGTCCAGGTGACGGCCGTCCAGTGGTCCTGGGACTTCACCTACCCGGCGACCAACACCGTGGGGCAGGGCCTGCTCCTGCCGCGCGGCAAGCGGGTCCGGCTCATCATGCAGGCCAGGGACGTGGTGCACTCCTTCTGGGTGCCCGAGTTCAGGCTGAAGCAGGACATCGTCCCCGGCCGGATCTCAAAACTCCTCTTCACGCCCACGGTCGTGGGGGAGTACATGCTCCGGTGTTCCGAGTTGTGCGGCCGCGACCACACGGTCATGACCGCGAAAGTCCGGGTCCTGGAACCGGAGGACTTCGAGAAGGCGCTCAAGGCCGAGTGGTGACGGGAGGATCATGATGACGGACCTGTTTCGCGGCATTCTGGTTTCCGTGGGGGCGTACGTGACGGGTCGGGCCGTGCTCGCGCCGTTCTGGGAGGCCCAGCCCGCCCACGCGCTGTCCTACCTCCTGGGCCTGCTGGCCTTCCTGCTGGCGGTCGGCGGGGCCGCGGCCTGGCGGCGCTGGGCGCGCGGCGAGGCCGAGCCGCCCCTCCACGGGCCCGCGCGGTACTGGCGGTTCTCCGTGGATCACAAGGTGATCGGGGTGCAGTACCTCGTGATCTCCTTCGTGGTGTTCTTCGTCGCGGGCTCCATGGCCCTGGTGATGCGCGCCGAATTGGCCCGGCCCGGCCTCCAGTATCTCTCCGACAACGGCTACCACACCGCCATGGGCCTGCACGGCATCGGCATGATCGTCGTGGCCCTGACCGCCATCATCGGGGGGCTGGGCAACTTCGCCGTGCCGCTCCAGATCGGCGCGGCGGACATGGCCTTCCCCCGGCTGAACGCGGTGGCGTTCTGGATGCTGCCGCCCGCGGTGCTCGTCCTGCTCTCCGCGCCGTTTGCGGGGGGGTTCGACTTCGGGTGGACGGCCTATCCGCCGCTGTCCGAGCAGGGGCCGCTGGGGCGGCTCTCGTTCTTCCTGGCCTTCCTCACGGTGGGCTTCTCGTCCGTCTTTGCGGGGGTCAACTTCCTGACGACGATCCTCACGATGCGCGCGAAGGGGATGACCCTGCGCCGGATCCCGGTGTTCGCGTGGGGGGTGCTCGCGGCGGGGATCATCATCGTGATGGCCACCTCCGTGGTGGCCTCCTCCCTGCTGATGGTGGTCTTCGACCGGATCATCGGCGCCTCGTTCTTCAACGCCAACCGCGGTGGCGCCCCGATCCTGTACCAGCACCTGTTCTGGTTCTACTCCCACCCGGCGGTCTACATCATGATCCTGCCCGCGATGGGCGTGGTCCTGGAAATCCTGCCCCCGTTCACCCGCAAGCCCCTCTTCGCCTACGACGTGGTCGTGGCGGGGTTCCTCGCGATCGTCGGACTCTCCTTCATCGTCTGGGCGCACCATCTCTGGACCAGCGGCATGTGGGACCTGCTCTCGCTCCCCTTCATGGTGACCACGGAACTCATCTCGGTGCCGACCGGGGCGGTGTTCCTGTCGGCGCTGGGGACGCTCTGGTGCGGGCGGATCCGCATCAAGGCGCCCATGCTCTTCGCCCTGGGGTTCCTGGCGAATTTCCTCGTGGGGGGGCTGACGGGCATCTTCCACGCCGACGTCCCCACCGGCCTGCACCTGCACGACACCTGGTTCGTCGTCGCGCACTTCCACTACACGATCATGGGCGGGACGATTTTCGCCCTCTTCGCCGGGCTGTACTACTGGTTCCCCAAGATCACGGGCCGGATGCCCGACGAGCGGCTGGCCCGGGTGCACTTCTGGCTGATGTTCGTCGGGTTCCACCTCACCTTCATCCCGATGTTCTGGATGGGCACCCGCGGGATGCGCCGCCGGGTGGCCGACATCCTGCCCGAACACGCTGGGGTCCAGACCTTCGTCTCGCTCTCCGCCCTGCTGATCGCGGCCAGCGCGGTGGTCGGTCTGTGGAACATCGTCCGGTCCGCCCGCCGGGGGCCGCGGGCCGGCGCCAATCCGTGGGGGAGCAGGACGCTGGAGTGGACCACGGCCTCGCCGCCCCCCGAGCACAACTTTGACCGGCCCCCGGTCGTGACGGAACCGCCCTACCAGTACGGCGGCTGACGGCGGGGCCCAACCTGCTGACCTTTGTCAGCAGGGAAGCGTGACGCCCGAGGTTCGCCTCCCGGCCGACAACATGGAGTGATAGAGTCCATGAGGTCCGCGAATCCGGGCGCGCTCCGGCTGACCCAGGGCACGGCCTGGGCGCTCAAGGCCATGACGGGGCTGGTTCTGGCCGGGGACCGTGCGGTGAGTGTGGGCGAGCTGGCCCGGCGGGAGGGCATTCCGCCGACCTTCCTGGCCAAGATCGTGCGCGTGCTGGTCCGCGCGCGGCTCCTGACCGCGCGGCCCGGCCGGGGTGGCGGGGTGAAACTCGCCCGGGATTCCGCCGAGATCCCGGTCCTGGCCGTGATCGAGGCGTGCGAGGGGCCGCTGGCGCGCTCCACCTGTCTCTACTACGCCGGGCGGCCGTGCCTGGGGCCGGACTGCGAGGTGTTTTGCACCGTCCGGGCCGTGGAGGAGGGCGCCCGCCGCGATCTGGCGCGCGCCAGCCTGCGTGAACTGGTAGACTCGTTGGCGGTGCATCCGGACCGCGCGCCGCTCACCGGACCTCTCCCGTGACCGTACCCGCCCTGATCCAGGGGGGCATGGGCGCCGCCGTGTCCAATTGGAAACTGGCGAACGCGGTGGCTCGCATGGGGCAGTTGGGCGTGGTGTCCGGCACGGCCCTGGACAGCGTGATGGCCCGCCGCCTCCAGTTGGGCGACCTGGACGGCGCCATCCGGCGCGCCCTCCAGCACTTCCCGGATTCCGCCATTGCCAAGCGCATCCTGGACCGGTGGTTCATCGCCGGGGGCAAGCCCGCGAGCCGGCCCTTCAAGAATGTTCCCATGTTCACCCTGCGACCCGCGAAAGACCTCCTGGAGTTGACCGTGGCGGCAAACTTTGCGGAGGTCTTTCTGGCGCGCGAGGGCCATGACGGCCCCGTGGGGATCAATTATTTGGAGAAGATCCAGATGCCCAACCTGCCCTCGCTGTACGGGGCGATGCTGGCCGGCGCGAGTTACGTCCTCATGGGGGCCGGCATCCCCCGGGCGATTCCCGGCATCATGGACCGGCTGGTGACGCACCAGGAGGTCGCGCTCAATATCTCCATGCAGGGCGCCCTGCCCGGCGAGACCTACGTGATGAATTTCGCCCCCCGTGCGGTGATGGACGCGGGCCCCGCGCCGCTCGCCCGGCCGAAGTTCCTCGCCATTGTGTCCTCCGAGGTGCTGGGACTCGCCCTGGCCAGGAAGGCCTCGGGCCGGGTGGACGGGTTCGTGATCGAGGGGCCGACGGCCGGCGGCCACAACGCACCGCCCCGCGGCGCCCTGCAGGTGAACGACCTGGGCGAGCCCGTCTACGGCACGCGCGACGAGGTGGATCTGGCGACCTTCCGCGAGCTGGGGGTGCCGTTCTGGCTGGCGGGCTCCTTCGGGAACCCGGCCGGTCTTCGCGCGGCGCAGGCCCAGGGGGCCGCGGGCGTTCAGGTCGGCACGGTCTTCGCCTACTGCGACGAATCCGGGCTGGACGCGGCGATCAAGCGCAAGGTCCTGGAAGGGGCGCGCCGGGGCGAGGTCCGGGTCTTCACCGATCCCGTGGCCTCGCCCACGGGGTTCCCGTTCAAGGTGGTGCGCCTGCCCGGGACCATGTCCGAACCGGAGGTGTACCGGGCGCGCGCGCGGATCTGCGATCTGGGGTACCTCCGGAGTGCCTACCGCCAGCCCGACGGGGCCGTGGGCTACCGCTGCGCCTCGGAGCCCGAGTCGGCCTTCATCAAGAAGGGCGGCACCATGGACGAGACCCTGGGCCGCAAGTGCGTGTGCAACGGTCTCATGGCCGATGTCGGGATGGCCCAGGTCCGCCCGGGCGGGGCGGAGGAGCTCCCCCTCGTGACCTCCGGCGATGCGGTGGCCGAGATCGCCGCGCTCCTGCCCGCGGACCGAATTACATATACCGCGGCGAACGCGGTGTCCTACCTGCTCGGCCACCAGCCAACCCTCTGACCGCCGTCACACACCTGTCCTGACGGTTTGCATCGGGGACTTCCCGGGTCCGGGAATACCATGTTCGCGTGTTTGGCGAATCGATGCCCAATTCCCACCATGGAGGAGAAGCCCGATGAAGCATGCCTCGTCGCGCCGCCGCGCCCGTACCGTCCCGCGTGAGGTCTCCCGCCGGGAGTTCATCCGCCTCGGCGGGGCGGGCATGCTCGCGTTCCTCGCCAGCGAGCCGGTGTTCGCGCTCCTCAAGCCCGTCGTCACGACGGACAACCCTCTCGCCTACTATCCCGACCGCGGCTGGGAAAAGGTCTACCTCAACCAGTACAAGTACGACTCGACCTTCACCTATGTCTGCTCGCCCAACGACACGCACGCCTGCCGGGTGGTGGCCTTCGTGCGCAACGGCGTGGTCCTGCGCACCGAGCAGAACTACGATGTGGGCCGGTACGGCGACCTGGAGGGCCACGCGGCGACCAACAACTGGAATCCCCGGATGTGCCCGAAGGGTATGACCCTGCACCGCCGCGTCTACGGGCCGCACCGCCTGCGCTATCCCCTCATCCGGAAGGGCTGGAAGGCGTGGGCCGATGCGGGGTTCCCGTACCTGGACGACGCCAACCGGAAGGCATTCAAGTTCGACAGTCGCGGCACGGACGAGCTGGCCCGGATCTCCTGGGCGGAAGCCGTGGATTACACCGCGCGGGGGATCATCGCCGTCGCGACCACCTACTCCGGGGAGGAGGGGAAGAAACGCCTGCTCGCCCAGGGGTACGAGCCCGAGGTGGTGGCGGAGGTGGCGGGCGCCGGAACGCGCACGCTGAAATTCCGCGGCGGCATGGGCCTGCTGGGCGTGATCGGCAAGTTCGGGATGTACCGGTTCTCGAACATGATGGCCCTGCTGGACGCGAAGGTGCGCGGCGTCGGCCCCGGCGAGGCGCGCGGCGGCCGCAACTGGGACAACTACACCGAGCACGGCGACCAGGCCCCGGGCATGCCGTTCGTACACGGCCTCCAGGCCTCCGACACCGATATGTCGGACATGATCAACACCCGCCTCCACGTGCATATCGGCAAGAACCTCGTCGAAAACAAGATGCCCGACTCGCACTGGTTCATCGAGTCCATGGAGCGGGGCGCCAAGATCGTCGTGGTGACCCCCGAGTACAGCCCGCCGGCGACCAAGGCGGACTACTGGATGGGCGTGCGCCCCGCGACCGATGCGGCCCTCCTGCTGGGCGTGGCGAAGATCATCATGGACGAGAAGACGTATGACGTCCCGTTCGTCAAGCGTTACACCGACCTGCCCCTGCTGGTCCGGGCGGACACGCTGGAGCGGCTGAAGGCGGCCGACCTGTTCCCCGGATATACCCCGGCCGACCTCACGGGCGGCGCCACCCTCAAGAACCAGAAGGTGACGCCCGCCCAGCGCGCCGCCATCGGCGACTTTGTCGTCTATGACCTGGCGTCGAAATCCATGAAGCCGTTGACCCGCGACATGGTGGGCGGCGTGATGGAACAGGCCGGGCTGGACCCCGCGCTGGAGGGGTCGTGGACGGTGAAGCTGGTGAATGGCACGTCCGTGGAGGTGAAGACCCTATTCGAGCAGTACAAGGTTCACCTGGCGGATTACGATGCGGAAAGCGTGGCCGAGATCACCCACGCCCCGGCGGACCTGATTCGGCGGCTGGCCCACGACTTAGCGACCATCAAGCCCGTGGCGATCCACATCGGCGAGGGGATCAACCATTGGTTCCACGCCACCGAGGTCAACCGGGCCATGTACCTGCCCCTCATGCTGACGGGCAACATCGGCACGCCCGGCGCGGGGGGGTTCACCTGGGCGGGCAACTACAAGTCGGCCATCTTCCAGGCGGGCGAGGGCGCCGGCAAGGGGATGGCCGCCTACACGGCCGAGGACCCGTTTGCGCCCGATCTCAACGCCGCCACGGACGGGGCGAAGGTGCCGGTCCGGCTGTACGGGTCCGACGAATCCGCGGCCTACTGGCCCCATGAGGACCGCCCGCTGATCGTGGACACGCCGCGGGACGGGCGCAGGATCTTCACGGGCAAGACCCACATGCCCAGCCCGACCAAGATGGCCTGGTACACCAACGTCAACCACATCAACAATGCCAAGTGGGCGTACCAGGTGATCAAGCATGCGGTGCCCAGGACGGACATGATCGTGTGCACGGACATCGAACTGAACGGCTCCATCGAGTACGGGGACCTCGCCTTCCCGGCGAATTCCTGGATGGAGTTCGAGGACCACGAGATCACGGCCTCCTGTTCGAATCCGTTCCTGCAGATCTGGAAGGGCGGGATGAAGCCGCTCTACGACACCAAGGACGACGCGGTGGTGCTGGCGCTGGTGGCCGCGCGGATGGGCGAGATCCTGGGTGACCCCCGGTTTGCCGCCTACTGGAAGTTCGTCACCGAAAAGAAGTCGAAGGTGTACATCCAGCGGTTGCTGGACGCCTCAACCACCCTGCGCGGGTACAAGGCGGACGAAATCCTGGCGGGAAAGTTCGGAGAGCCCGGGGCCGCGCTGGTCATGTTCCGGACCTACCCGCGCATGCCGTTCTACGAGCAGGTCCACGAGGACCAGCCGTTCTTCACGGACACGGGCCGGCTCAACGCCTACTGCGACCTGCCCGAGGCGATCCAGTGGGGAGAGAACTTCATCGTGCACCGCGAGGGGCCCGAGGCGACCCCCTACCTGCCGAACGTCATCGTCTCGTCGAACCCCTGGGTCCGCCCGGACAACTTCGGCATTACCCCGTCCCTCCTGCAGGGCAGGGTCCTCTCGGCGGATCTCCGGACGGTGGCCAACAACCGCCTGCCCTGGTCCGAGGTCAAGCGGACGAAGAACACCCTGTGGGAGGCGGGGTTCAGCTTCTTTTGCGTGACGCCCAAGACCCGGCACACGGTCCACTCGCAGTGGGCGACCGTGGACTGGAACTGGATCTGGTCGTCGAACTTCGGCGACCCCACCCGCGCCGACAAGCGCGCGCCGGGCGTGGGCGACCACCAGTTGCACATCAACCCCGACGCGGCGCGGGCGCTGGGCATCG
>JAHFSL010000510.1 GCA_023265785.1 Candidatus Coatesiibacteriota bacterium
GGCCTCATGTTCCGCCTCCACGGTGGGGCGGGGGCGATCCGGTTTCGGAGCTTCAATACTCACAACGACCTGAACCTGTTCGGGGGTATCTCCGCGGCCCTGTCCGAGGAGTTCCGGTTGGGGCTGGAGTACGACGATATGCTCCACAACGATGGGTCGGGCAAGGGTTATGTCAACGCGGGCGTCGCCTACGCCTGGGACATGGGGCTCCGGTTGGAGCTCGACTGCAAGGGCCTGTTCCGCGGCATCGGACCCACCGGCTACAACCGCCTGCTGAAGATCCTCTACACCTTCTAGTCGTGGCCTACGACGGGCTTTCCTGGCACAGCTCGGCCAAAGGCCCGTCGCAGGCCGCTCGGAGGGCCTGAGGAGTCGTGGCTTATGAGGCGGAGCTCGAGTTCGAGCGGCCGTTGCGGGACCTCGAAAAGAAGCTGGACGACCTCCGCGGCGGCCGGAACGCCGCCGAACCGAAGGCCAAGGCCGAGATTGCCCGGCTGACCGGCGAGGCCGCGCGCCTCATGACCGACCTGTACGCCAATCTCACCCCCTGGCAGAGGGTGCAGGTCGCGCGCCACCCCCGCCGCCCGTACGCCCTGGACTACATTGGCCTGCTCATGAAGGACTTTGTGGAACTCCATGGGGACCGGGGATTCGCGGACGATCCGGCCATCGTCTGCGGGTTCGCCCGGCTCGACGAGCGGCCGATCCTGATCCTGGGCCAGCAAAAGGGGCGGGATACGAAGGAAAACCTCATGCGCAACTTCGGCATGATGAATCCGGAGGGGTACCGGAAGGCCCTGCGGCTGATGAAGCTGGCCGAACGGTTCCACCGGCCGGTGCTTTCGTTGATCGACACGCCCGGCGCCTATCCGGGCATCGGCGCCGAGGAGCGCGGGCAGTCCGAGGCCATCGCCCGCAACCTGCTGGAGATGTCCGTCCTGCGCACGCCCACCGTGGCCGTCATCATCGGCGAGGGGGGCAGTGGCGGGGCCCTGGGCATCGGGGTCGCCGACCGGGTCATGATCCTCGAGCACTCCGTCTACTCGGTCATCTCGCCGGAAGGCTGTGCCGCGATCCTGTGGAAGAGTGCCAAGCACGCGCCCGAAGCGGCCAAGGCGCTCAAGATCACCGCCCGCGACCTGCTCGACCTGGGGATCGTGGACGAGATCATTCCCGAGCCCCCCGGCGGCGCCCATCGCGACGCCGCTGCCACCGCCGAGGCGATTCGCGTGGCGGTCTCCCGGGTCCTCGCCGAGCTGGCGGCCGTGCCCCTCCCCCAATTGCTGGACCAGCGCTACCAGAAGTTCCGGAGCATGGGCCGGTTCGCCGAGGCGGCCACATGATCGCCGCCGCGCTCCTGGTCGCACTGACCCTGCCTCCCGCCGTGCCCGCGGCGTCTTCCGTCCCATCCGGGGCGAAGGCTCCGGCCGGTGTCGCCGGGCCGGCCGGCGTCGGGACTGCCACGGAATACCGGCAGGGCGCCCCGATCACCGCCCAGCTCTCCGGCGGCCTGACCATCTCCCCCCTGCGCACGATCCTGCGCTCCGAGCCCTCCCTGCCGCTCCCCGGACAGAAGGTCACGGTGATTCTGACCGTCTCCAATACCGGGGCCTTGCCGGTCACGGCCCTGCGGCCAACGATCGGGCTGGTCTCCGGCACCGGCCTGTGCGGCCCCCTGGCCGGACCCCTCCCCGCGCTCCTGGCCACCCTGGCCCCCGGCGGCGTTGCCACCTTCACCTGGACCGTCAGCATCAGCGCGCCCGGCTCCATCCGGGTGCGGGCCCAGGTCTCGGCCACCGTCACCGGCCAGGGCGGGGTGACCGGCTCCGTGGAGCGCGACCTCACCCCGCCCGCCATCGCCCGGCTGGCCGCCACGCTGGATCCGGAGCGACTCCCCGTGCAGGCCGGCCGCTGGTTTACAGTCACCGTGACCGTTTCCAACACGGGCGGGACCAAGGCCTCCGGGGTCCTGCCCGTGGTCCAGCCGGTGGATGGCGTCAAGCTGGTGACCCTCCTCAAAGGGCCGGTGCCCGCCAAGCCCCAGCGACTTGAACCCGGCGAGTCCGCCCTGTTCACCTTCTCCTACAGCGCGAATGGCAGTGGCCGGGTGGTGTTCTCTGCGACGGTGTCCGGCACCGCCGACCTGTCACCACCTGGCATACTCTCCCGCGCGAGCGAGCACACCGGTGCCTGGCTTGCCGATGCCGAAATCATCGCCGCCGCCCGGACGCGGGAGGTGAAGGAGAAGCTCTCACTCCTCCTCTTCCCCCCCCAGCCGCCACCCCCGACGGAGCCGCCGCTCCTGTCCTTTGAGCGCCCGGACGATGCACACTGGGAAACCGACGGTTACGCCACGGTGGCCATCAGCGCCACGCATGTCACGGACGGAACTGCGTCCGGCGTGGCCACTTTCATGGTGCCGGCCGACCTCACGCTGACCTCCACGGGTGTGTTCCGGCCCACCATCCGCCTGCGGGCGCACGCGCGGGGCGTGGAATCGTCCCTGCCCATTCATGACTGGTCCCCCTT
>JAHFSL010000511.1 GCA_023265785.1 Candidatus Coatesiibacteriota bacterium
GCATCCTGGCTGAAAGCGAGATCAATTTATTTCCCGCCTAGAAAGGTGATCGAGATTCGGTCCTGGACCTGGCGAAATTCCGGATCGCCCGTGACGAGCGTGGCGTGTCGTTGGATGGCTAGCGCCGCCGCAAAACAGTCTGCATAGGACATCTTATTCGCCGCCTTGAGGTCCGCGGCCAGACGAGTCAACTCACGATCAATGGCGACGACTTCGATGGGAAGTGTCTCCAGGTGAACGAGCATCCGTTCCGCGGCCTCCTGCCCACCCGCCCGCTTGACGATGTAATACACTTCGCCCCAATTGACGAGGCTCATCAAGAGTTTCTCACCCCGATCCCGGGCTTTACGAATCAGGTCTGCCACTTGATCCGCCCCGGGCTCGGCCTCCAGATAGGCGATGACGGCGAATGTGTCGAGAACGCGGGGGGAACTCAAAGCTCCCGTTCCTTTCGTTTATCCTCCATGAGGAGTTTGAGAGCCCGGCCCCGGGTGCCAAGCGACCCTTTGAGGGAAGAAATATATTGATCGGTCACGGCCCGCAGCACGAGCTCCCTGCCCTGTTCGATGAAGGAGATGCGAGTGCCACGCGTGATCCCAAGGCGCTTCCGCAAGCGGGATGGGATGACGACCTGCCCCTTCGAGGTGACAGTGGAAGTCTCCTGACGATGCGTCTGTATCCCCATTTGTTGATAAGGATACCATCCTCCAATAAGTAAGTCAATCATGAAAGGTATTACATTTCCTGGGCCCGGGCCGTCATGGTGATGGAAACCCAAGCGACATACACTGAATGAGAATGTCCAAGGTTCAAATTGTCATCGTGGATGGGGTACGGACGCCGTTCGTCAAGGCGGGGACGATGGCGCGGGAATTGCCGGCGTACGAGTTGGGGCGGCAGGCGCTGGTGGGGTTGATAGCCAAGCTCAACCTCAAGCCCGATGCGGTGGACGAGGTCGTGCTCGGCTGCGTGGGCAATCCGGCGGAGGCGGCCAATGTCGGGCGGGGATTGACCGGAAAGTCCCGGCGCGGACGGTCTCCCGCAACTGCGCGTCGGGCATGGAAGCGATCACCTCCGCGGCGGAAAAAATCCTGGCCGGGCAAACCGAGGTGGCCATTGCGGGGGGGGCGGAGTCCATGTCGCAGGCGCCGCTCCTGTATCCGCAAGCCTACGGCTGGTGGCTGGAGAAACTGAACCGGGCCAGGTCGGTCCCCGCCAAACTGGGCGCGCTGCTCAAGTTCCGGCCAGCCCTGCTCAAGCCGCGGATCGGGATCATGGAAGCGCTGACCGACCCGGTGTGCGGGCTCAATATGGGCCAGACCGCCGAGGTGCTGGCCCGCGACTTCGGGCTGTCCCGGCTAGACCAGGATACCTTTGCGTTGGAGAGCCACCGGCGGGCCGAGGTGGCCACCAAGGCGGGCCGGCTGGCGGAGGAAATGGTCGCGCTCTACATCCCACCGAAATATGAGGCGATCGTCGCTGATAACGGGATCCGCAGCGGCCAGACGATGGAAGCGCTGGGGAAACTCCGGCCGGTGTTCGATCCCAAGTGGGGGAGCGTGACGGCAGGGAACGCCAGTCAGTTGACGGACGGCGCCGCGGCACTCTTGGTGACAACGGCCGACCGGGCGAAAGCAGAGGGCTGGCCCGTGCTGGGCGTGCTCCGGGATTACGCCTACGCCGGGCTGGACCCCTCCCGGATGGGGCTGGGGCCGGTCTACGCGGCGGCCAAGGCGTTGGACCGGGCCGGGCTGACACTCAAAGATATGGAGCTTCTGGAGATCAACGAAGCTTTCGCCGCCCAGGTGCTGGCATGCGGCCGGGCGATGGAATCCGTTTCCTTCGCGAAGGAACAACTCGGCCGGGAAACGCCGCTGGGGACTTTGGACTTCGCCCGGTTGAATGTGAATGGCGGGGCGATCGCGTTGGGTCACCCGGTCGGGGTATCCGGCGCGCGGCTGGTCCTCACGCTCCTCAAGGAAATGCAACGGCGAAATCTTGGGCTCGGGCTGGCCTCTCTGTGCGTGGGCGGCGGGCAGGGCGCCGCGCTGATCCTCGAACGGGCATGATCAAAACGGACATTCGCGACGGGATTGCGGTGGTCATTTTCGACCAGCCGGAGGCAAAGCTTAATATCCTCTCGCCAGAATTCCTGCATACGATGCAGCATGAGCTGGACCTGCTGCGCACCGATCCGGCCATCAAGGGGGTCATCCTGGCCTCGGCGAAACGGGACTGCTTCCTGGCCGGGGCGGATCTCAAGGCGATGCGGGCGGTGCAGGCCGACCCGGAGGTCCTGGCGCGGGGCGAGGCGGTGTCCCGCGATGGCCAGTCATTCATGAACCAGCTTGAGGACTGGCCGGTGCCGGTCGTGGCGGCGCTCGGCGGGATCGGCCTCGGCGGCGGCACCGAGCTGGCGCTGGCGTGCCGGTACCGGATCGCGTCCGATGCCGAGTCCACCCGGATCGCGCTGCCGGAGGTGAAGCTGGGGATCCTGCCCGGCTGGGGCGGCACCTGGCGGCTG
>JAHFSL010000109.1 GCA_023265785.1 Candidatus Coatesiibacteriota bacterium
CTCCATGACGGGGGCCAGCGCGGTGAACGACTCGACCATCGCCGCGAAGTTCTCCTTGCGCGGCAGGTCGGGCTTCTCGGGAAGCATGACCACAAAGTAGTTGACGGCCCCCAGGGCGGCGCAGGCCTTCACATACGCGGCGTTCTTCTCAACCGCCGCCGTGCGCTTGGCCTTGTCCGGGGAGAGCATGCCGCCCCAGTCCTTGAGGTCCACCGAGCCGACCGTCAGGCCCGCGCTTTGAACGCCCGGTCCCGCCGTGTCCCCGTCCCCCCCAACATCCACCGCCGCAAAATTGTTCTTGACCGCGAACGCCGTCACCGCGGCCAGGTCCTTCTGCCAGTCGGACCAGCCCCGGCGGAACCCGATGCCGAACCCGCCGGTGCGGGTCCGGGCCGGCGTGGCGCTCATACCTTCCCCAGGGCCTTGAGCCCCGCAAAGCACTTGGTGATCGCGTTCATCGGCGAGACCGGATCAGACTCGTGCTCCACGATGTACCACGCGGTGCCGCCGCCGGCCTCACAGGCCTTGAACACTTCCGGCCACTTCACTTCGTCCTCACCAATGGCCGCCGCCTCGTTGGTCTTCGAGAAGGGCTTGAGGTGGATCGTCACCGACCGGCCGGTGTGCCGCGGCAGGTAGGTCATGGGATCGGCGCCGCCATGCAGGGCGTTGCCCGTGTCGAACTGCATGATCACGTCCGGGGTGGTGTTCTTCCAGAACTGCTCCCAGAGGATTTCCCCCTCCACGGCGTGAAATTCCTCGTGGTGGTTGTGATACCCCACCTTGAATCCGTGCGCCTTCACCTTGGCCGCCAGGTCGTTGAAGATCTTGGCCGCGTCTTTCCAGGCCGCGAGGGTTGCTCGGCGCTCCGGCGGCAGCCACGGCACGATCAGGTAGGGATTGCCCAGCTCACGGTTGAAATCCATCGTGGCCTGGAGCTTGTCGGGCTGGAGCGTGTCGAGCCCTGTGTGGGTGCCGCAGGCCTTGAGCCCGAGGTCATCCTGCAATTTGCGGAGTTCCTTTGCAGTTCGGCCGTGGTAGCCAGCCCACTCCACGCCCGCGTAGCCGATGGCCGCCACCTTCTTCATCGTGCCCGGCAGGTCCTTGGCCGCATCGTCACGGACCGAGTACAACTGCACACCGACGGGAATCCTTGCCATGATGCCCTCCTGGTGCCGGCCGGCCCCTTCACCTGCGGGGCGGCGGACTTGGGCGTACAGTAACACAGATGCGATTCGCCGGCGTGCTGTTGGCCGTCAGCCTCCTCGTTCCGGGTCGGCCCGCCCGCGCACTCACCCTCCCGAATCCCCCGGTCCAACGGGGCAACGGCGAGACCGCCACCGAATGGCGGTCCGACCCCCTGCCCCTCAAGGCCGGCTGGGTGTACCGGCTCACCTTCCGGGCGCGGTCAGTGGACGGCGCCGGCGGGACGGCGACCAGCGGCCCCCCGTTCTGCAACCGGGATCTGGGTGATCCCGGGGCGGCGTGGCACGAGTACGACTCCGTCTTCTTCACCCCTGCCGTCCTGCCGCCGGAGGAGGCGCGGGTGCGGTTCGGCCAGTGGATGCGGCGGGGCGGCGTGGAGTTTTCGGGGGCCACGGTGGATCCCTGCGATGCCGTGTACGACCATGCGGCGGGATTCGAGTTGGGTGACGGCGAGCGGGTGACGGGCACCGTCTATGAATACGCGGGCCCGGGAGGCGGGGCCACCGGCAACCATGCCCGGCCGCTGTTCTCGCATCGGGCCGGATTCAACACCAACCGGTGGGTGCTGGGACCCGGCGGGGAGGTCGTCTACCGGCACGCGGTGGGCGGCCGGACCCTGCTCGCCGCCACGATCGAGGCGGGCGTCACCTACCATGTCTCGGGCACGCTGGTCGTCGAAGCCTCGGCCAACGGCCGGGAATGGATCTGGCTGGGCGTCATTCCGGGCGAGGGTCACCGCGCGTTCCCGCTGGCCGCGCCGTTCGTGCCGGGACGGACCATCTGGGTGCGGCTCTCCACGCGCCCCGCCGCCGCGGGCGGACCCGTGGAGCTCCAGGTGGGCGCCTACGGCTTCCGCGCGATCCTCGACGGCGCCGCGGTCCGCGCCGCCGGCCGGACGCGATTCATCGCGACCACCGCCAACGACCCGCGGTTTGATGTCGCCTTTGATGACCTGGGCGAGGGATTCCCCGGCGGGGCGAATCTGATCGCCGCCCGGACCACGGGGTTCACCACCGCGCCCGTCGTGGTGCAAACCACGGCGGTCTCCACGCGCAACGGCGATCCGCTGATTTCCACGAAATACACCGGCAAGATCATGCCGGGTGAGCGCACCCTCAAGGTGCCCTATCCCGTCACGGGCCCCGGCGAGTACCGGGTCGAACTGACATTCGGGTTGGACTCACCGTACCGCGCCGAATTCCGGTTCCGGGTGCCGGCGCTGTATGACGAGGCCTTTGGAGCCGTCCTGCCCGGCTCCCTGCCCGGCGTCGGGCTCTGGTGGTGTACCGCCGGGTGGAAGGTGAGCCGCACCCGCGCCCTGCCGGTGGATCCCGCCCCCGCCATCCGGATCGCCGCCGCCGCCAACGAGGCGGAAGCCGCGCAAGTTGTCGTCCGGCCCACGCTCCCCGTCACCGCCCTGCTTCCGGTGGTCGGCGACCTCAAGGGGCCCGGCCGTGCCCGCATTCCCGCCGCCAGCGTGGACCTGCTCTGGGTCCGGCATGTGGCCGTCGAGCACCCCAGCGATGCCGCGGGAGCCGTCGGGGACTGGCCCGACCCGCTGATCCCCGTGACCGTTCCCGTGGACCTGGAGGCGGGTCGCAACGCCCCCCTCTGGGTGCGCGTGCGCGTGCCGCGCGGGACCCCGCCCGGCACCTACACCGGAACCATCCGGTTCAACTCCGCCGCCTGGCACGCGTCGGCCACCCTGCTGGTGGAGGTCTACGGATTCGATCTGCCGGACCGGATGACGCTGGATTCCGCGTTCGGCTTTGACGCGGACCTCATGTTCAAGTACCACCATCTCACCGATGAGCGGTCGCGCCGCCGCGCATTGGACCTCTACTGGGCCGATTTCGCCGCCCACCATGTCGGTCCCTTTGCCTACGACACCGCGCCCCTCGATCCCGCCCCCACGGTGTGGACCCGAACCGCCGATGCGGACGGACCCGTCCCGGTCATCGATTGGAAGGGATGGGATCGGGAGATGGCGCGGATGTTCAAGACCTATCAATTCGGATCATTCACATTTGGTGTGCCCGGCATGTGGGGCGGCGATGGCGACGCCCGGCCCGAACTGGCCGGGTTCCGGGAGGGGACGACCGGGTATGAGACCGCGTTTCACCGCTGGTGCGTGGAGGCGCAGACGCACCTCGAGCAGAAGGGCTGGCTTGATCGCGCCTTTGTGTATTGGGAGGACGAGCCCCAGGAGAAGGACTTCCCCCGGGTTATGGCCGGCATGAACCGGCTGAAGACCCATCTGCCCCGCGTTCGGCGCCTGCTGACCAAGGAGCCGCGGCCGGAACTGGAGGGTGGCGGGGTCAACTTGTGGTGCCCGATCCTGGACACCTGGGACCACGATCGGGATGTGGTGCGGCGCAAGCCCGACGAGCAATTCTGGTGGTACATCTGCACCGGGCCCAAGGAACCGTTTGTCGGGGAATTCATTGACCGGCCCTCACCGGACCTGCGCGTCTGGTGCTGGCAGTCCTGGGCCGAGTCGGTCACCGGCATCCTGATCTGGGCGACCGACTACTGGACCTCGCGCGCCGCCTTCCCTGATCCCGAAGCGCCGCAGAATCCCTATGGCGATCCGGAATCCTGGGTGCGGGAGGGCGCCCCCGGGTTCCGCGGCGAGTGGGGCAACGGCGACGGCCGGTTCCTGTATCCCCCCCTCGCCGCGGCGGACGGCCACCCGGCCAAGCCACTCATCGAAGGCCCCGTTGACTCCATCCGGTGGGAACATCTGCGCGATGGGATCGAGGATTACGAATACCTCGCGATCCTCAAGCGCCTCCTCGCCGCAAAGGGCGCCGCGCTGTCCGCCGCAGACCGCAAGGCCATGACGGACTTGCTCATCGTTCCACCGGAGATTTCTTCATCGCTTACGACCTGGACGAAAAACGATACCGCCATCCTCGCCCGCCGCGACGCCCTCGCCCTGGCGATCGAGAGGCTCTCCCGCTAGGGCGTGCGCCGCTGGTCGGCCGTCATCGCACCCATCAGCCCTCGCCATCTCCCCACTTCGCGAGAAACCTGTCAATGAACCCGCGCGGCGACTTCTCCAGTTCGAGATATCCGGCAAGGACCCAGGCAATGCAGAGGGCGACATGATACTCCTCGCTCCCGTCCCTGACCGCCCGAACCCAGGCGGGGTGGATCCGGTTGATAAGAATCTGGTCTTCCTCAAGCCGCGCAAGATCCTCCCGTACCGGGTTGTCCTCAAACGCCACTTTGATCCCGGGCCGGCGGGACCTCCGGCCCGACGAGAGATCCTCCGGTCCGCCAGCCTGCGGCTCGGGAGACAGATGAGTGGATGAATCGTCGCCGGGTGGGGAGGCAGGTGCGGGCTTCTCCGGTTCGGCGGTGAACGGGTCGGACGCCGCGAACGGATCAGCGGCGACCACCTCGGCACCGGCCTCCATCTTCGGCTCTCCGGACACCCCGGCCAGCCTCCGTCCAAGCAGGGGCGACAATTCAGGGAAGTCCGCCATTAACCCGTCAATGACCCGCTCGAACCGGCGGCCCAGATCGGCGGATTTCTTCATCGTCTGGGCGGGCGGGGCCAGTTCGCCGAACTCGCGTAAGACCGGCTCCACCGCCTGCTGGATGGCCTTGCGCAGGAGGTAGTACTTCCGAAGACTGGTCCCGTCCTTCAGGAAATCCGCCTTGTTGGTGGTCAGCAGATCCACGAGCCGCGGCACCTCGATCAATCCTGTGATGAGACGGGGCGACCGGGGCGTGATCCCGAGCCAGTCCCAGCCGCGCTTGATCGTCTTGCCGTAGGCCGAAACCGCGATCCCCGCGTGCGCGTCCGGTAGGGGCGCGGCGGCGCGGGCGACGAACCCGAGGCCCACCATGCGGCCGGCACCCGGGGCCCGGACCCAGACGGTCTTCCGCCCGATCAGGGCGGGCAGATCCAACGGGACGACGGGTCGGCCGTTCACCTCGATCACCGTCCCCCGCGGATAGACGGTCTTGAGAATCTCGGCCATCTCCGGGGACAGGAGGGCGGTAAAATGCTCGGCAATCAGCCGCTCGAGGTAGTCAGGCTTGAGAAGCGGCGAGGTTTTTTCGGATGCGATGACGGTCACAGCGGTCCCGTGCGGCCCAGGGACGAGTCCGGAGGGAGGGAAATAATTCCACGGGGCGCGCCGGGGGGTGTCGAGCCGCCACCGGGTGGCCCGGTGAAACCTACCCCGGCGAGTCTCAGTGATCACGGCCTCGGCCAAAAGGAGGGCCAGTTTGGCGCCCACGCCGGCAAAGCCGATGCCGCGGCCACGATGCTTGGTCGTGGCAGCAATGTCGTGGTAGCGCTTGAGCATGGAGAGCGTCATCCCGGCGCCGTCGTCCAACACGGTCAGCCGGCGGGCCGAAAACTCCGTGGTGAGCGACACCCGGCCGGCCCCGGAATCCAGCGCGTTGGCGATGAGTTCCGTGACGACGACCTCTTCCTCCGGAAACGGGTAGGCATCCCGCAGGTCCTCCAGCAGGTGGCGGATCTCAACGCGCGTCTCACCCATGGGTGACCTCCAGAATAGCCTGAGGGACGGCCGTCACGCCGGGTGGAGGCCGCGGGGAACATACAGCGCCAATTGGCGTGATCTGATCGAAACATCCAGCGCCTTGATGGCCGGGTAGAGTTCGCCGTCAATCATGAGGGGGGCCGGCCGGGTCAGCACCACGGAAAGCCGTTTGGCCTGCCCCTGGGAGGCGGGCTTCCACCACGAACCGCGGGTGAACAGGGAGGCGGTGTGAAGCGACTGCCCCACCACGCCTGCATTCATTTCCATGACATCAAACTTTCCATCCGTGAGGCTGGCCCTGGGGAACGGGACCAGGTTCCCGGCATGGCGGGTGGCACCGACCAACAGGCCGGTCATCCGGCGCCGCTTCGCGCGGGCGCCATCCGCCCGGACGGTGGCGGTGAAGGCAGGAACGCCCACGGCGCCCAGGAATGTGGCCAGTGGCCCCGGCATGGCGCTCCAGCCCCGGCCCAGGTGTCGGGCGACCCCGGCCGCCCGGACGGGAAAGCCTAATGCCAAGGTGGCCCCCACGACGCAGGACCGTTTCCCGCCCTTGGCGTCCCGGAAGGTCGCCTGCACGACATCCACCGGCTCGGTCCGCCCCTCCGCCACGGCGTCCAGTGTGGCCGCCAGGTCGGGCAATCCCAGGTCACGGCCCAGCGAGTTGGAGGTGCCGGACGGCAGGACGGCCAGCGACTGGGTCGCGGTGTTCATGCCCGTGAGCACTTCATGGACCGTCCCGTCGCCGCCGATCACCAGGAAGCCCGGGGCGTTGCTGAATGTGCGAGCCCACTCCTCGGCATGCCCCGGTCGGAGTGTCTGGTACACGCCCGCGGCAAACCCGCCCGTCAGCGCCTGCCGGATGGACTGCAGGCGCTCCCCTACGGCCCCATCCCCCGCCGCCGGGTTCACGATGGCCACCAGCTTGCGCGCGTCCACCCGTGACCTAGGCGGCGCGAACGAGCGCGGGCAGTTCGGCCAGCGATCGGATCGTCGGCACCCGCGGGTCAGAAGGAACGGCGGGATTGCGGTTGAGCCAAACTCCCCGGAGGCCGGCGTCTGTCGCGGCGAGCGCGTCGGTTGCAAGTCGGTCGCCGATGTACCAGCAATCCCAAGGTGGAAGCCCGGCCCTGCGACAGGCCTCCACGAAGATTGGCGCCTCGGGTTTCGGGACTCCCACTTCCTCAGACACCACCATCATCTCAAACTTGCCGGCCAGTCCGGTGCGAGTCATCTTGGAGCGCTGTTGCTCAATCTGTCCATTGGTGATTACTCCCAGCCGGTGGTCCCGCAACGCGTCGAGCGCCGGCAGGACATCGTCGAAGATTCGCCAGTCAGCGACATAGGCGTCCAGATAGACCTGGAACCGGCGGTCCGCCTCGGCATCAGACACTCCGGGAGTGAATTCCCGGATTCGCGCCCGCCGCTGTTCCTGCATGGAAATCTCCTTGCGGAGGTATCGGTCGAACCAACGCTCAAGCGCCTCACGCCAGCGAACCTGAAAGGCTTCCACGTCGCATGGAAGATCGGCCTTGAAGACCCGGCAATAAGTCGCAACCGCCCCACGGACATTGGCATCGTCGTCAAACAGCGTCCCGTCAAGGTCAAAGAAGATCACGGAAACAACCTACCAAACCCACCCGCGGACCGGGTCAGCGGCGGCCGCGTCCGCCCCCGCCGCCGCCCCGGCCGCCGAAGCCGCGCGGCTTTTCGCCGGGCCGCAGGCTCTTGATGTAGTACGGGCGCGGGTGATAGGTCCCGGCCACCGTCGACTTGCGGTAGGCGAAGTCCGGCAGGGTGATCCGGGGCAGGCGCTGACCCAGCAACCGCTCGACCGCGAGGATCCAGCCCTCTTCCTCGGGCGCCATGAGCGTGAAGGCATCGCCTTCCGCCTCGGCCCGGCCC
>JAHFSL010000512.1 GCA_023265785.1 Candidatus Coatesiibacteriota bacterium
CGCGGAACTCGTCAAGGCCGCCGCCGCCGCCGTGGGCGGGACCGGCGGGGGCAAGACGGAGATGGCGCAGGCCGGCGGCAAGGACCCGGAAAAACTCCCCGAGGCGTTCGCCCGTGCCCGCGAGTACCTCGAAGCCAAGCTCGCCTAGGCGCGGGAGGGCCGTCCCGCCGGCGGAGGGCGGCGCCCTGCTGGCGCGGTATGCCCTGTACCTGACGGCCGAGCGCGGGGTCGCCGAGAACACCCGGCTGGCCTACCTGCGCGACGCGCGCAACTACCTCGCGCGCCTGACGGAGTGGAAGGTCGTGCCCGCGGCCGCGACGCCGGACACCATCCAGCGCTACCTCGCCTGGATGCAGGACGAGTCGTACCGGCGCACGAGCATCATGCGGGCCATCGCGTCGCTCAAGGGCCTCCACCGGTACCTGCTGGCCGAAAAGCTGGCGCCGGCCGATCCCACGGCCCTCCTGCAGTTCGCCCGGCCCGGCCGCACCCTCCCCGGGACGCTGTCCCAGGCGGAGGTCGCCCGCCTGCTGGGCGCGCCGGATGTGACCGTGCCGCTGGGCCTGCGGGACCGGGCCCTTCTTGAACTCCTGTACGGGTGCGGCCTGCGGGTGACGGAATTGACCACTCTGCCGCTGTCCGCGGTGAACCGCGAGGAGGGCTGGGTGCGGGTGATGGGGAAGGGGTCGCGCGAGCGCATCGTGCCCGTCGGGCGCGAGGCGCTCGCATGGCTGGACAAGTACCTCGCCGGGTCGCGCCCGGTGTGGGCGAAACGGCGCGGCCGGCCCGACGAAGTGTTCCTGAGCCAGCAGGGCGGCCGGCTCACGCGGGTGCGGGTGTGGATGCTGATCCGGCAGTACGCCGCCGCCGCGGGAATCGCCAAGCCCCTCTCCCCGCACACCCTGCGGCACTGCTTTGCGACGCACCTGCTTGAGGGCGGGGCGGGCCTGCGGGATGTCCAGGAATTGCTGGGCCACGCGTCGCTGGCCACCACGCAAATCTACACCCATGTGGACCGGCGCCGGCTGGCCGAAATCTACCGCAAGTTTCACCCGCGCGCGTGACCCGGCCTGCGGGGCGGCGCGGGAGCCGCGGAGCCGTGGCGGCGGCGGTGGCGGTGAGCCTGGCTGCCTACCTGGCGGAGCGTCCCGGCCCGGTGAACGGCGATTTCGTTGCCACCGCGCTCGTGCCGGTCGCCCTCGTCACGCAGGGGAGCGCAAACCTGTCACGGTTCGTCCCCGCGTTTGCGCCGCGCGGCGCCGTGCCGTACTTCCTGCACGCCAATGCCCGCGGGGCCTGGTCCGTCTACTCCATCGTGCCGGGCGTCCTGCTGGCCCCGTTCTATGCCGCGCCCGCATGGTGGGCGGGCAGAACTCCACGAACATCCGTGGACTGGGTCCAGCTCGCCCTGCGGTGGCAGAGGGTGGCCGCGGCAGCGGTGACCGCCGCCTCGGTCGGCGTCTTCCTGCTCGTCCTGCGCGACCTCGGGGCCTCCGTTCCGGCAGCCGCGGTCCTGGCCTGCGGGTACGCCCTCGGATCCGAAGCGTTCTCGGTGTCGGCGCGGGGCCTCTGGCAGCACGGTCCGGCGTCGCTGGCCCTGCTTTCGGTGATCCTCGCGGCCGTCCGCTACCGGACTCGCCCCGCGTGGCCGTGGGCGCTGGCCGGAGGCGCCGCGCTGGGGCTGGCCGTCGCCATCCGTCCGTTTGTCGGATTGCTTGCGGTTCCCGTGGGGGTCTGGGGCATGGGAGGGACCCGGCGGTTCGCGCTCCGGCTGGCATGGGGCGGAACCGCCGTGGCCCTGGCGGTCACATGGCCAGCCTGGAACCTGTGGGTCTGCGGCGATGCCCGCGGCCCCTACCTTGGCCTGTTCGGGTGGCCAGAGACCGCTGCGTATCGCGGGCTCCTGGCCAGCCCGGCCCGCGGTCTTCTCCCCTATTTCCCTGCCGCCCTTCTGGCTATTCCGGGGTTCATGGCCGCCCGCCGCGGCCGGGGATCCGGTCTGGCCTCGGCGCTGGGTCTCGGCGCCCTCCTGCACCTGGCGCTCCTGCCGGTGCACCAGGTTTGGGCGGGCGGGCACGGGTTCGGACCCCGGTACATGGCGGAACTCCAGCCCGTCCTCCTCCTGCTGGCCCTGCCCTGGCTCGCCGGCCGCCAGCCCGGCCGGCTCGCGTGCGCGGCCGGGCTGGTGGGGTGGGGCGTCGCCGTGCAGGCCGTAGGCGGGTTCCTCTATCCCGCCGGGTGCTGGGATGATGATCCCGTGCCTGTGGAGTCCGCGCCCGCGCGGTTCCAGGACTGGCGGGACAATCCGGTGGCACGAGAAATTCTTGTTGCACTGGCGCCGACCCGGGCGGCTCCGCGGCCCCTCGAATCGTGGGGAGCCGAGTACCGCCTCCCGGCCTCCCTCACCGCGGCGGCGGGAGCGACGGTCACGCTGTCCGTGACCGTGACCAACCGGGGAACGGATGCCTGGCCTGACCACACGACCGCCGCGTGCAGGTGCGGCCGCATCGTCCATCTCTC
>JAHFSL010000110.1 GCA_023265785.1 Candidatus Coatesiibacteriota bacterium
ATGGCTGGGCCGTGGGGGATGGTGGCACCATTCTGCGGACGACGGATGCCGGGCTGACCTGGAAGGAAATGCGGCTGGGCGGGGCGCTGTCGCTGCGGGATGTCTGGTTCATTGACCGGATGCAGGGGTGGCTGGTGGGGGAGCGGGGAACGCTCCTGCACACGTGGGATGGCGGCGGGTCGTGGGTGTCCGACCGGCCGCCCGTCCAAACCGACTATGGGGGCCTGATGTTCGTGGGCCCGGGGCAGGGGTGGGCGGTGGGCGACCGCGGCGTGATCCTGCATACCCGGGCGGAGGCGGGACGATGAGGCGGCTGGCCCGTGGCATCGGGGTGGTCCTGCTCCTGGCCTCCTGCGAGACCCCGCGCGAATTTGCGCGCACCCTCGGGGAGCCCACGCTCGTCACCTTGCCGCACGCCGGGTGGAAGACCTTTCATAACATCACCCAGATCACCTGCATGATGAAGCAGGGCCGGACTCTCTGGCTGGGGACGAAGGGGGGCGGGCTCGTCCGGTACAACGTGGATTCACGCGAGTACGTCGTCTATGCCCAGGCGGACGGCATGGTCCACAACACCGTCCTGGACCTGGCGCTCGACCGGACCGGCGCGGTGTGGGTGGCCACGCCCGTGGGCGTGGGGCAGTTCGACGGCCGACGGTGGAGCGTCCACACCACCGCCAACGGCCTGCCCAGCAACTATGTCCGGGCGGTGCTGGTGGACAGCCAGGGGGCGATCTGGTGCGGCACATCGCAGGGCCTGGCCCGCTACGATGGCCGGGCGTGGACGGCGTTCCAGACGAATCGCGGCTGGAAGAACAATGACATCCTCTCCCTGGCGGCGGGGGCCCGGTCCGTCTGGGCGGGGACCAGCGAGGGCGTCAACGAATTTGACGGGACCCAATGGGCGATCCGCACGACCGATGACGGGCTGATCGGCAACGAAGTGCGCTGCCTCCATGTGGATGCCTTCGGTCACCTGTGGGCGGGCACCGACAAGGGTGTCTCGCGGTTTGACGGGCTGGTCTGGACCGGCTATCCCGTGCCGGAACGCTACAAGGACCTGCCGGTCAACGCCGTCGCGGTGGACGGGTCGCGGCGGCTATGGATGGGGACGGCGCAGGGCCTGGCGGTCTTCGACGGCGGCCGCTGGAACTACTTCGGGGCCTCCACGGGCCTGCCGTCCAACGAAATTTACGACCTCCTGGCGGAACCGGTGGGAGGCGTGTGGATCGGGTGCCGGGGCGGGCTGGTCATGTTTGACGGCGCGCGGTTTGACCGCCAGCCGATCGCCTCGCAACTGCCGAACAACACGGTCCAGGCGGTGGCCTGCGCGGCGGGACGCGACCTGGTCTACTGCGGCACCGACCAGGGCATCATGCGCCTGCTGGCCGGGCGGTGGACCGCGCAGACGGCCGCCGAGGGCCTGCCTGCGGAAAGCGTCGGCGCGGTGGCCCTGGACCCGGCGGGCCATGTCTGGCTGGGTACCTCCCAGGGCGCGATCGAGATGAGCGAGACCGAGTGGGTCATGCGAAAGACGGAACAGGGGTGGGCCAACAACTACATCCATTGCTTGCTGATCGAGCCGTCCGGCCGCGTGTGGGCCGGAACGAATGCCGGCGTGAACCTGTTCAGCGAGGGCAAGTGGAAGACCTGGCGAAAATCCGATGGCCTGGTCAGCGACACCGTCCTCGCCATCGCCCAGGAGTCCTCCGGCGCCCTCTGGTTCGGGACGGACAGTGGCGTGTCCCGGTTCGACGGCGAGAACTGGAAGTCCTACACGAAGGCCGACGGGCTGGCGGACGGGACCGTCCGCGCCATCGCCTGTGACCCCAAGGGGCGGACCTGGTTCGGAACGCAGGCCGGGGGGCTGTCGCGCTATGACGGGAAGAACTGGACGACGTTCACCCAGCGCGACGGCATCGGGTCCGACTATGTGACCGGCCTGGCCGTGGACAAGGAGGGCAACCTGTGGGTCACCACCTGGGGCGGGGGGGCCTGCGAGTGGGATGGGACGCAGTGGATCCCGTTCAGCGCGGGCCAGGGCCTCGCCAGCCAGTATGCCTATGCCGTGGCGATTGACTGGCGTGGGCGCAAGTGGTTCGGGACCGACTCGGGCGTCTCGGTCCTGGCGGATGTGCGGTCCGGGGCCACGCCCTCCCTGCCCGCCGCGGCGCCCTCCGTGCGGCGCGCACCGGAAGCGGCACCCAAGCCCGTGATCACCCAGACCAAGCCCAAGGCCGCGGCTCCGGCCGCCCCGACGGCTCCGCCACCGATGCCGGCACCGGCCACGCCCGCGCGCACGGACGCCCAGCCGGCGCCGACCACTCCGCCGCCGCCGCCGGCTGCACCGCCGCCTGCGAATCCCCAGCCGCTCTTTTGACCGGGATGAGACTGCCGCCATCCGTTCGCGAGTGGGTGGCCGCCAGGCGCCAGCGCCTGGTCCTCCTGGTCTACGGCGAGCCGCCACCGCCGCCTCCGCCCCCGGGACCGCGCGGCGCGCAGGTGCGTCGTGCCCCGCCCCCGCCGCCGCCCAAGGAACCGCCGCTGTCCATTCGCCGGTTGCTGATTGTCCTGGAGGTAGTGGTCCTGGCCCTGGGAGTGCGGGTCCTCGGCGGCGCGTGGCGCCAGTTGCTGGGCGGGTGGCCGACCCGGGCGAATTTCTTCCCGCCCCGGGTCCTTCGGCTGGACTCGGTGCGGACGATCGGCCTGGGCCCGGGACAGGTGTGGGTCGCCGGTGCGAAGCAGCTGACGGTCGTGCGCGGGGGGAATCGGATCCGTCCCTTCGAGGAGGTGGCCCACCGGCTTGATTCCGGCGTCGTGACCTCGCTCTGGAATGCGCAGGAGGGGATGTGGATCGGGACCGTCAAGGGTCTCGCCCTCCACGATGGTCGCCGGACGCGGCGCGCTACCGGCCGTGGCGCACCCACGGGCCAGCATGTCACCTGCGTGGTGGTGGATGCCTCCGGCCGCGTCTGGGCTGGGACGGCGCGGGAAGGCCTCTTCGTGCGCGAGGCGGGAACCTGGCGTCAGTTCAAGTCGGAATTGCACAGTCCCTACGTCACGGCGCTCGTCCCCGACGAATTCGGGGGCGTTCTCGTGGGGCTCTATGCGGGCGGAATTGTCCGGACGGACGGCAGGACCTGGACCCCCTGGCGCGAGCCCGCCCGGCTCAAGGGCAAGCCGGTCCGGCGGATCGTGGTCGCGGGGCCCGGCCGGTTCGCCGCGCTCGTGGGCGATCGCCTCTGGTTGGTGTCCGAATCCGGCTGGCGGGCCGCGCCCGGCGGGCTTGCCATCACCGACCTGGCGTCCCGTCCCGGCGGGGGCATGGTCGTCGTGACCACGGGGGGTGGCGATGTGCTCCGGCTCGCAGCCGACGGCCACCCGGAGGGGGTCGTGGCGGCGGGGCGGCATTGTTCCACGGTGGCGGTGGGACCCGGCGCCGTGTACGCGGGCGCGGGCACCACCCTCTGGCGGATCACGGCCGACGGGATCGAGCCCCTGACGGATGCGGGGGAGTTCTTCGTCCCGGGATCCCGGATGCCCCCCGCCGCCGATTGTCCGCGGGACTGGCGCGATCCACGGTACCGCAAGATCGCGGGTCCCCTCGGGTGGTCCTGTCTGCTGGTTGCGCTGGCCATGGCCGTCCGCGCCCGGCGGTGGAAGTTCACGGGGGCCATGCATGCGTGGCGGCTGGGATCCCTCCGGATCGCCGCGTGGTGCCTGGCCCTCCTCGGCGGCTTCCTCCTCACCGAATGGTCCGGCTGGATCGCCACCGCGGCCAATGGGATCTTGCTCATGCCGCTCCTGGCGTTCGCGGCGGCCTGGGTTCTTGTCCACTGGGTCCGCATTGCGGTCCATGAGTGGGTCCTGCGCCGGGATGCCTTCTTCATGGGGGTGTCCATCGCCTTTTCCTCCGTTGGCCTCGTGTTGTGGTGGGTCGGGGGGGCCCTGGTGCCGTCCATCCTGGTCTGTGCTACCGGGGGACTTTTCTTCGGCCGCAGTCTCCGGGGCATTCGCGCCGGGACTTGGCGCGGCATGAGCCTCGCGTGGGGGGTGGCGGTCATGCTGTTCCAGCAGGCCGCCCTCCTCCCGCCGCTCCTGTTTGCCGGAATCACCTGGGGCCGTGCCGCCCTGTCCCTGCGTCCCACCTCGCCGCTGACGGTCGGGATGGCCGAGCCGCCCGAGGTCATGGCGTGGTCACCGGACGGCCAGCGGGCGGCCTATGCGGTGGCACGCGGCCCGGGCGCATCGCTGGAACTGGTCCGGGGCTGGACGGCGGGCGAATGGACGGCGACTCATGTGCCGTTGCCCCAGGCGGCCTGCACTCCCGCCTGGTCACCCGATGCGGCGGCGATCGCCATCTGCTCGTCGCAGGGACGGGATGCCCTGGTCGAGTGCCTCTCCGCGGACGGGGTGCGTCTCTGGCGCAGCCGGATCCCCGGGTCGCCGGCGACCGGACATCAGCCGTGCTGGGCCCCGGATGGCACGCTCCTGGTGTTGACGAGGGACGGCGAGGGGACGGCCGTCTGGCGGCTCCAACGTGCCAAGGGGGATGCCCTCCGCCTGCTCACGGTTCCGCGGCGGCTCTCCTGGCCCAGCCTCTCCACCGATGGGACGCGGCTGGCGGCGGCGGCGGGACTCGCGGACGGCGCGCCGGGGTTGGCCCTGGTGTCGTTGGCCACCCAGCGGATGACCCTTCTCGAACCCGCGCCGCGGCCCGGGGCGCCCCTGCTTGTGTTCGAACCCTCCGAGGAAGGACGGGCGATTCTCCGCTTGCTGGAAAACGCGCGTGCGGCAGCCCGCGCCGGACTGGCGCGCCTGCGCGATGGCCTGCAGGGCGTCTTCGGCGCATTCGGGTGGGCCATCCGCCTCCCGGAATTCTGGGTGCACCGCACCTGGACCCCGCCGCCGCCGCCCGCCCGGTTCCGGTGGCGCGACTACGACACGGTGCGCGATGTCCTGACATCCACCGACGGGGGATCCCTCGCGTGCATCGCCCGCCGGAATGGGGGGGGGGACGAGGTGTTCTGGATGCACGCGGACGGGTCCAACCTGCGCATCCTGCACCGCTCGACCGGTCTCCTGCATGACCTGCGCTGGGCGGCGTACAAGAACCGGATCACCGTCATCGAGGAGACGGTGCCGATGCTGGCGCCGTTCCCCGTCCGCGCGCTCCTCATGTTCGAGGGACTGCCGGATCAGCCCACCCGGTCCAGCGTGGCCCCCTTCGCCCACTGGCTCGCGGCCCCGGCCTTCTCGCCCGATGGCCAGCGGCTGACCTATGGCGCGCCCGACCGGTTCTGGACGCTGGACCCGCATCCCCGGGAAACCTGGGGCATGTACGAAGTGGCGCTGGAGAGCGAAATCGGGGTCCTGCCTCCGGCCGCGCCCCGCGCCGAGGGCGGAGAGAAGAAATGACCGGTTTGGTATCATAATCCCGCCATGGTCCAGCCGGTCCAGCCGCCCAAGCCGAAGTCGAAGGGGCCCGCCCCGGTGGTGCCCGCCACCTCCAAGTTCATGGAATATGTCTATGTCAACCTGATGTTCTGGGGCTTCCTGATCCTGCTGTGCATCGCGGTCTATGTGGATTGCGCGGTGTCCGGCGTGGTCAAATTTGGCGACGCCCCGGACGAGGTCATGAACCAGGTTTTTAAGTTCATCCTGCTGGTATTCGGCCTGGGCTTCACGGCGGTCTCCGTCTTTGATGCGTTGTACGACAAATATGCCGAGCCAGAGACTCCCGAGGTTGTCAAGTAATTATGCAGATTCAATTAGGTTTCTTCCGCCCTCCTTCGAAAGCCGCTTCGCGCGGCTTTTGTCTTCGGACGCGGTAGCGTCCCGCGTAGCCGCGCGGCTCCGCGCGGCCTCGCTCCCGCTCGGCCGTACACCATGAACCTCTCCGAGCTCGACTATCACCTGCCGCGGGAGCGCATCGCGCAGGAGCCTGCGACCCGGCGCGACGATGCGCGCCTTCTTCACCTGGACCGCGCCACGGGGCGGATGGCCCACCGGATCTTTCGCGACCTGCCGTCGATTCTGGGGGCCGAGGATGTGCTGGTGCTCAATGAGTCCGCCGTCATTCCGGCCCGGGTGGACCTGACCAAGCCCACGGGCGGCGCCGTGGAGGCGCTCTTCCTCCGGGCGCTGGGTGACGGGGCGTGGGAGGCGCTCCTGCGGCCGTCCGGGCGGCTCGCGCCCGGAACGGTCCTCCGCCACGGCGGGGTGGCGCTGGTGGCCGAGGCCCGCACGGTCCCGGGCCGGTGGCGCCTCCGGCCGGCGGGTGAGGGGGCCATCGAGGACCTGCTGGTTCGTGCCGGCCGGGTTCCCCTGCCACCCTACATCCGGCGCCAGGGGGACGCCGGGGTCGCCCGGGCCGATCGTGAACGGTACCAGACGATCTATGCCGCCCGGCCGGGGTCGGTCGCCGCGCCGACTGCGGGCCTTCATTTCACCCCCGCTCTCCTGGCAGCGGTCGCCGCGCGCGTGGCCGGAGTGGCCCGCGTGGCCCTGCATGTGGGGCCGGGAACCTTTCGCCCCGTGACCGCCGCGCGGGTCGAGGACCACCGCATGGACCCCGAGGCCTTCACGGTGCCGCCGGAAGCGCTGGCAGTCATGCGCCGGGCGCGGGCGGCCGGCCGGCGGATCGTCGCGGCGGGAACCACGTCCGTCCGGGTGCTGGAGACGCTCGGGGCCAACGGCCTCGGCGGGGAAGGGGAGGTGGCGGGGGAGACTGCGCTGTTCATCACCCCGGGATTCCGGTTTCGCCTCACGGGGGCCATGCTGACCAACTTTCATCATCCGCGCTCCACGCCCTATTGCCTGGTGGCGGCGCTGGCGGGGCTGGACCGGATCCGGCGCGCGTACGCGGAAGGCCTCGCGCGCGGGTACCGGTTCCTCTCGTACGGCGACGCCATGCTGATCACCTGATGGGGCTCTCCTTCATCCTCGAGGGGGAGGACGCCGGCGGGCGCGCGGGCACCATGGTCCTGGACCGGGGGCGGGTCGCAACGCCCTGTTTCATGCCCGTGGCGACGCAGGGCGCCGTCAAGGCCGCGGGCCACGATGATGTTGAGGCTCTGGGCTTTCGCCTGCTCATCTGCAACGCCTACCACCTGGCGGTCCGGCCGGGGGTCGAGGCGATCGGCCGGCGCGGGGGCCTGCACCGGTTTATGGGGTGGCCGCACCTGCTGGCGACGGACTCCGGCGGGTTTCAGGTCATGAGCCTGGCCCAATTCCGGAAGGTGACGGATGGGGGCGTGGCCTTCCGTTCGCCGCTCGACGGTGTCCTGCGCGAGTTCACCCCTGAAAGCGTGGTCGCGATGCAGGAGACCTTCGGTTCCGACATGATGATGCCGCTGGATGAGTGCCCGCCCGCGGGCGCCCCGCCGGCGGCGGCCGAGCAGGCCGTGGCCCGGACCTCCCGCTGGGCGGCCCGCGCGGTGGCGGAGCGGGCGCGGGGAGCCGGCGGGGGGGCCCTCTTCGGCATCGTTCAGGGCTCCACCGATCCCGTCCTTCGGCGGCGCAGTGCCGGGGAGATTACCGCCCTCCCCTTCGACGCCTTTGCGATCGGGGGGCTGTCGGTCGGGGAGCCGCGGCCCGCCATGCTGGAGG
>JAHFSL010000111.1 GCA_023265785.1 Candidatus Coatesiibacteriota bacterium
TCGGTCGTCGCGGGCAACGAGCGGGTCCTGAAGGCCCGGCTGGCCGACGCCCGGTTCTTCCATGAGGCTGACCGGAAGAAGCGGCTCGAGGAATTCGTGCCCGCCCTGGCCGGCGTGGTGTGGCAGGCCGGGGCGGGCTCGATGTTCGACAAGGCCAAGCGGATGCAGGCGCTGGCCGCCTGGCTGGCCGCCAAGCTGGGGGTGCGCAATCCGGCCATCCTGACCGCCGCCCTGCAGGCCAAGGCGGACCTCGTCACCGCCATGGTGGGTGAGTTTCCGACCCTCCAGGGAACCGTGGGCGGGCTGTATGCCGCCGCATCGGGGGAGTCGGAGGACACGGCCCGCGCGATTGCCGAACACTACCGGCCGACGGGCCCCAAGGATGAGGTCCCGGGAACCCTCGAGGGGTGCGTGGTGGCGCTCGCCGACAAGATTGACCACCTGGCGGGCCACCTCGTGCTGGAGCATGCCCCCTCGGGCACCGCCGATCCCTACGCCCTGCGGAGGGCGGGGCTGGGGATCATCCGGATCCTGGCGGAGCATGGCTGGCGCCTGCCTCTCCGGCAGGCCTTCGTCCGCGCGGCCGAACGGCACGAGGCGGGCAAGGACGAGAAGGTCCAGTCGCGCGTTGGGGCCCAGGCCGTCGGGTTCCTGCGCGGCCGGATGGAGATCATCTTTGCCGAGCAGGGATTCCAGCCCGATGAGATCGTCGCCGCGCTCGTGGCCTTCGACGATGTGACGCTGGCCGGGGCCCGGCTCCGCGCGCTCGCCGTGCTCAAGGGCCGGCCGGGGTTTCGCGAGACCGTGCTCGCGCTCTCGCGCGTCACCAATATCCTGCCCAAGGGGTTCGAGGCGACACCGGTGGATCCGGACGCCCTGGATGCCGCCGAGCGCACCCTGCATGAATTACACCTGCCATTGAGCCGGGACGCGGAAGCGCTCGCGGCAGCGGGCGGGTTCGAGGCGCTCTACGACCGGCTCGCCGCCCTGCGGCCCGCGATTGACGCCTTCTTTGCGGCCGTCATGGTCAATGACCCTGATGCCGCGGTGCGCCAGCGGCGGCTTTCCCTCCTCGCCGAGATCGCGAAGACCATCCGGCTGCTGGCCGACATCAAGGCGCTTGCCCTCGGCTGATTCCGGCCCCCGCGCAGGGGGTGTTTGACGCCGATGCTATCCTGTTACCCATGACCCGCCCCGCGCGCAAGACGGAATTCCTCGCCGGGCTGACGACGTTCATGACGATGTCCTACATCATCTTCGCCAACCCCGCCATTCTGTCGGTGGCAGGCGTGCCCGCGGCCGGCGCGCAAACGGCCACCTGCCTGGGGGCCGCGCTGGCGACGGCCCTCATGGCCGCCATGTCGCGCTATCCCCTGGCGCTGGCTCCCGGCATGGGTCTCAACGCCTTCCTGGCCTATTCCGTCTGCCGCGGGATGGGGTACGACTGGGAAATCGGCATGGCCGTGGTGGTTCTGGAGGGGCTGATTCTCATGGTGCTCGTCGGGCTGGGCCTGCGGCGGTGGATCATGGATGCCCTTCCGCTCTCGCTCAAGCATGCCATCGGCGTGGGGATCGGGTTGTTCATCGCCTTCATCGGACTCAAGATGGGGGGCATCATCGTGGCCGGTCCGCCGGAGACTCTGGTCAGGCTGGGTTCGCTGGGAGCGCCGGAAGCGCTGGTCGCCCTGGCGGGGCTGGCGGTGACGGCGGGGATGTTGGCCCGGGGCGTGCCCGGAGGCCTGCTCATCGGGATCGTGGCCTCCAGCCTGCTGGCCGATGTCGGGTTCGGGCTGGCGCACCTGCCAGGCTCGGTGGCCGCGGCCGTGGCCGCGCCGAATTTCTCGACCGTCTGGAAGTTTTGGGGCGGGCTGGATGAGGCCCTGTCGCTCCGGCTCCTGCCGGTCCTCTTCGCCTTCCTGGTGACGGATTTCTTCGACACCATGGGCACGGTGATCGCGGTCGGCCATCAGGGCGGTTTTCTGGACCGGAAGGGAAACTTGCCCCGGCTGGGGCCCGTGCTCCTGGCGGACTCGGCCGCGGCGGCCCTCGGGGGCGCGCTGGGGTGCTCTTCGGTGACCACCTACCTCGAGTCGGCCAGCGGCGTGGCGGCCGGGGGTCGGGGGCCGCTCACCGGGTATACGGTCGCGGCCTGTTTCCTCGTGGCCATGTTCCTGAACCCGCTGGCCGCGGCCGTCCCGGCGTGCGCCGTGGCGCCGGCGCTGATCGCCGTGGGCTTCCTGATGATGCGCGGTGTGGCCCGCATCGGCTGGGACCGGGTGGAGGAGGGGGTGCCCGCCTTTCTGACCATCCTGATGACCCCCCTCTCGTTCAGCATCGCCACCGGGGTGGGGTGGGGGGTGCTCGCCACGGTGGTGGTGGCGGGCCTTTCAGGCCGGGCGGGGCGGGTGCATCCCGTCCTCTGGGCCTGTGCGGCCGTCTTCGCCGTGTCCTTCTCGCCGCTGGTGCCCCGGTGACCATCCGGGCCGTCGTCCTCCTGCTGGTGCTGGCCGGCCCGGCCCGGGCAGGTTTCTTTCATGTTGAAAAGCACGGCGCCCAGTGGTGGCTGGTGGACGGCGCGGGGGCGGAATACCTCCACGCCGCCCCCAATGTGACGGAACTGGGCGGCCCGGTGGCGGAGTGGAAGGCGGAGAACCCGGCCTACTGTGGTCTCAAGTTCTACCCCTCGCCGGACGCCTGGGCGGATGCCACCCGGGACCGGCTCAAGGCGTGGGGATTCACCGGCGTGGGCGGGTACTCGGACCACGACCTGCTCGGCAAGCGGGGCCTGCCATACACGGTCGCCCTGCCGCTGGGCGCCATGTACGGGGCGCCGTGGCTGGATCCCCGTGATCCCGGGAACCTCAAGGCGTTCGCGGGGGAGCTGGCGAAGGCCAAGGCGTTGCGTGACGACCCGCTTCTCGTGGGCTACTTCACCGACAACGAACTGGGTTGGTACGACGAAAGCGTCTTCTTCTTCTGGATGGGCCAGCCGGCGAAGTCCCGGGTCAAGCGGGCGCTGTTCACGATGCTCGAGGCGCAGTATCACGGTGACCTCCGGGCCTTCCGTGCCGACCTGGTCGTAACCCCGACGCCGAGGAAGTTTTCCGACCTGCGCAAGCCGCTGGAGTCCGTTCGGTGGGCGCCCGGCCGGCGTCCGGCGGTTGCGGACCGGTTCGTGGAGTGGCTCGCGGACGAGTACTACGACACGATGGCCACGGCCCTGCGGCGCACCGATCCCAACCATCTCCTGCTGGGCGACCGGTACGCCTCGTCCTATTCTCAGCCCGTGGCCCGCGCGGCGGGACGGCACATGGACGTCATTTCGGCCAACTACAACACCTTTGCGTCCTCGGGATGGATCGCGCCGGCCTTCTTCGAGTCCCTGTACCGGCTGTCACAGAAGCCGGTGATGGTCACGGAGTACTATTTTGCGGCGATGGAAAATGCCACCGGGGACGGGAACACCAGCGCGGGTTTCATGACCGTCGCCACGCAGGCCCAGCGCGCGGCGGGCGCGGCCCGGATGACCGAGCACCTCGCGCGCCTGCCGTATGTCGTAGGCTGGCACTGGTTCCAGTTCGCCGATGAGCCGCCGCACGGCCGGGGCGACGGCGAGGACTACAACTTCGGACTGGTGGATGTGAACGACCGGCCCTACCCCGCGCTGACGGCGGCGCTGGCCGCCGTGCAGTCGCGGGCAATGGCCCTCCACCGGGAGGGGCCGCGCCCCGATGGGCTGGTCCGCGTCGGGGGCGAGTTCCGCCTGCCGCGGGCGACCTGGACCCTCTCACTCGACGGCCGGATGGATGAATGGGACCTGCCCGCCACCTGGGTGCCCGAGGCGGGCGCCCGGGAACCCTACCAGCCGTTCGGCGACTTCCACCTCGCATGGACTCCGGCCGGGCTGGTGGTCGGCATGGTCTACCGGGATTTTGCCGAAGGCCGTGAAGGGGATGGGGACCCGTTGAGTTTCCCCCGGATCACGGTGGCCGTCCAGTGCGGCGACCAGTTGCCGGCAACCGTGACGGTGGGCGGGCTCGGCGCGCGCATCGGTCCGCCGCCACCCGAGCCAACGAAGGGGGAAAAGAAGGCCGACGACACGCGGCCCTATGCGCCACTTCTGCCGTTGGCCCCGGTGCCGCCCGGGATGGAAGGAGTGCGCGGCGCGCAGGCACCGCACAGCATTGAGACCATCGCGGAACTGCTCATTCCCGCCGCCGCCCTGGGTGCGCCGGCCCTGGCCGCGGGGGAGGCGCTGCGCGTTGCGGTGAGTATTCGCCTGCGGGGCGACGTGAAAGAAACCTTCTGGCCCGTCGCGCTCTCCGCGGGCGTCCCGGCGGGGGAGGCCCTCGCCGCGGTCCGGCTGGTGGAGGGGACCCGATGACCCGGCCCGGATCCCCTCGGCTCATGCTCGCCGTAGCCTGCCTGGTGGCGCTGGCCCGCCCGGCCGCGTCCGGGTCGGGAAAGGCCTTCTTTCACCTCGTGGAGGAGCGGGGGGCCTGGTGGCTGGAGGATGGGGCGGGGAAGCGGATCTACTCGACGGGAGTTACGGGGGTAACCCCCGGGGTGGGCCTGGATGCCTTCGATCCGGCCGCGCCGTCCTACTGCGCCCTGCGATTCAATCCGTCCCTGGAGGGCTGGCGGCAGGCCGCCCTCAAGAGGCTCGGCGGGTGGGGATTCAATACGCTGGGCTTCGGTGCCGAGGAGGTGCTGACGGCCGGTCATGTCCTGCCGTACCTCGTGACCCTGAATCTGGGCACGGCGGCCGGCGCGCCGTGGGGTGACCCCGCCTCGCTCTCCGCCCGGACCCGGTACCGGGAGGTGCTGGCCCGCATCGCCAAACTGCGCGAGGACCCCCTCCTGATCGGCTATTGCCTCGATGGCCAGCTGGGCTGGTGGGACGAGGGGCTGTTCCTGCACGTCCTGCGCCAGCCCGTGGCCAAGGAGGCGCTGAAGGCGCGCCTGTTCGAGCGGCTGACCGCCGAGTACCGCGGCGACCTCCGGCTGTTCGCCGAGGACTTCGCGCTGGAGCCCGAGCCGAAGAAGTTTGCCGACCTCGCCGGGGCGTTCCGCAAGGCCTCGTTCCGGCCCGGCCGCCGCCCCCTGCTCGTCGAGGAATTCGTCGGGGCGGTCGCGCGGGACTTCTACCGGACCGCGACGGAGGAACTCCGGCGCGTGGATCCCAACCACCTGGTCTTCTCCGACCGGTTCGCCTCGTTCTATGCCCAGCCCGTCGCCCGCGCCGCGGGTGAATTCGTGGATGCCATTGCGACCACCTGGGACTCGCCCTCGCCCGCGGGATGGGCGGCGCCGTTCTACTTCGAGAGCCTGGCCCGGATCGCCCGCAAGCCGATCCTGGTCGCGGAAACCTCCTTCGCCGCCATGCAGAACCGGTCGGGGGACCGCAACAGCCACGGCGGGTATGTGACCGTGGCGACCCAGCCGGAGCGCGCGGCGGGCGCCGCGGCGGCCTGGGCCGGGCTGGCCCGGTTCGGGTCCGTGGTGGGCGCGCACTGGTTCCAGTTCGCCGACCAGCCCCCGGAGTCGGGCGGCGCGGAGGACTTCAACATGGGGCTGGTGGACCTGAAGGACTCGCCCTATGAGGAGTTGACGGCCGCACTGACGCGGGCCAACGCGGCCGCCCCGGCCGCGCACGGGAGCTGGCCGGCGGGCGCGGGGCTGGTGCGGGCGCCGCAGGGCCTGCTGGTGCCGGGCATGGCCGACCTGCCGATCATCAACGGATCGCTGGAGGACTGGGCGCTCGACCGGGCCTGGATCCCGGGCGTCGCCGCGGCGGCGCCGTTCGAGCGGTTCGGGGACTTCTTCGTGACCTGGCATCCGGAAGGTCTCGTGGTGGCGGTGGTCTACATGGACTACCGGGCGCGCCAGCGAGCGGTGGACGGGCCCGAGCAGGACGCGGAACGGTTCACCCTGGGGATCGGCGCCGAACTTGAGAAGCCCGTAGTCTTCACCCTCAAGGGCCTTCAGGAAAAGGTGGACCCGGAAAAGCCCGACCTGGGCTTCCGCACGCCCGAAGTGCTGGCGGTGCGCGGGGGCGTGCCGTTCCCCGCCGAGAGCCGGTTCCTCGTGGCCCAGGGCGCACACGGGCTGTTCCGGGTCGTCGAGATCTTCCTGCCCGCGGCGCTGTTCCGGCGGGAGAAGCTGGAGGCCGGGGACATCCTGCGGGCCGCCGCGAGCCTGCGCCTGCGGGCAAACTTCAAGGAACTGTTCTGGCCCCACCCGTTCAAGGTGACCTCCTGGCAGGACAGCGCCGGCTGGGTCCCGCTCGTCCTGCAGGCGCTTCCCGCCGGTCAGGAAGCCGTGCCAAAGCCCCCGCCCGCCCCCGTGGCGCCGCCGGCCGCCAGCCCGGCGCCGGCGCGAGTGACGGCCCCCGCGACTCCGGCCGCCACGCCCAGCCCGGCGCCGGCCGCGAAGCCTACGGCGAAGCCGGCACCGGGCGGTAAGGGCAAGCCCGCGGGCGGGAAAAAGCCATGATGGATGACGCTGTGCCGGAGACCAACGGCGTGCCGGCCGTGAATGGCGTGGAGGCTCCGGCGGCTCCGGCCGCGTCCAAGAAGGCCCGCAAGTCCAGCGCCAAGGCGGCCAAGAGCGGCAAGGGGCACTTCCTGCTGATCGTGGAGTCGCCCGCCAAGGCCAAGACCATCAACAAGTTCGTCGGGTCCAAGTACATTGTCAAGGCCTGCATGGGCCATGTGCGCGACCTGCCCCAGCACCGGCTGGGTGTGGATGTGAAGAACGCCTTCGCCCCGCACTATGTCACGGTCCGGGGCAAGGGTGACCTGCTCAAGGAACTGAAGGCCGACGCCCGGAAATCCGAAATCGTCTTCCTGGCCTGCGACCCCGACCGCGAGGGGGAGGCGATCTGCTGGCACCTGAAGGAGGCGCTGAAACTGCCCGACGCCAAGGTGCGCCGGGTGATCTTCAACGAAATCACCAAGAAGGTCGTGAAGGACGCGGTGGACAACGCCACGCTGGACATCAATATCAAGCTGGTCGAGGCCCAGCAGGCGCGGCGGGTCCTGGACCGGCTCGTGGGGTACAGCCTCTCACCCCTGCTCTGGACCAAGGTGCGCAAGGGGCTCTCGGCGGGCCGGGTGCAGTCGGTCGCCGTCCGGCTGATCTGCGACCGCGAGGCGCTGATCCTGGCCTTCATTCCGGTCGAGTACTGGACGATCGAGGCCCTGCTGGCGCACACGGAGGGGAAGCCCTTCCCCGCCCGGCTGGTCTCGGTGGAGGGTGTCAAGGCCGAGATCGCCACGGGGGAGCAGGCTGCGGCCATCCTGGCCCGGCTGGGGACCGGCCCATTCCCCATCAAGTCGGTGGAGCGGCGCGAACAGCGGCGCAATCCGACCCCGCCGTTCACCACGAGTACCATGCAGCAGGAGGCCGCCAAGGGGTTCCGGTTTACCGCCAAGCGCACGATGATGATCGCGCAGACGCTCTACGAGGGCGTGGACCTGGGGGCGGGCAGTCGCGAGGGGCTGATCTCCTACATGCGCACCGACTCGGTGCGGGTGTCCGCCGAGGCGCAGGCCGAGGCCCGGCAAGTGCTGGCCGCCCTTTATGGCCCGGAGATCCTGCCGG